>CBKYSX010000497.1:0-3978 GCA_966690745.1 uncultured Ardenticatenales bacterium | reverse complement strand
CATGAGATTGTCGGAGCCTTGCGCGGCGGTAGATAGTGCGTTCAACGCGGCGGCAACAGCATCTGCATCCCGCCATTGGCGCAAAGCGGCAAGTTTTTCTGCCTGACGGTTGCCGAGTTCCTCATCTATTTTAAGAATTTCGACATCGGGGCGGCTATCCGTGCTGAAGGCATTCACCCCCACCACCAATTGGTTTTTCTGCTCTACTGCCCGTTGATAATCATAGGCGGCGTTTTGGATTTCCGCCTGTGTCCAGCCCCGTTCAATCGCCCGGAGCGCGCCGCCGAGGGTATCAATCTGTTTAATATAGGTTTCGGCTTTGGCTTCCAATTCGTTGGTGAGATGTTCAACAAAATAGGAGCCAGCCAACGGGTCCACCGTATCGGTAACACCGCTTTCGTGAGCAATCACCTGTTGGGTGCGAAGCGCGATTTCGGCGGCTTTGGCGGTGGGCAATCCTAACGCCTCATCCATGCTGTTGGTGTGGAGGCTTTGGGTTCCGCCCAGCACCGCCGCCAGTGCCTGCAACGCCACACGCACAATGTTATTTTCGGGTTGTTGCGCGGTAAGGGTAGAGCCACCCGTCTGAGTATGAAAACGCAACATCCACGAACGGGGGTCTTTTGCCTTGAAGCGTTCGCGCATCAGCCGCGCCCACAGACGGCGAGCGGCGCGGAATTTTGCGACTTCTTCCAAGAAATTATTGTGAGCATTAAAGAAAAAAGCCAGTTGCCCCGCAAATTCGTCAATATCCATCCCCGCCGCGAGTGCCGCTTCGACATAAGCAATGGCGTTTGCCAGCGTAAAGGCAATCTCCTGTGCCGCCGTAGAGCCTGCTTCCCGAATGTGGTAGCCTGAAATCGAAATCGGGTTCCATTTGGGCAATTCATCTTTGGCATAGGCAAAAATGTTGGTAACGAGGCGCATGGAAGGCACGGGTGGAAAAATGTAGGTTCCCCGCGCCAGATATTCCTTTAGAATGTCATTCTGAATCGTGCCGCGAAGTTGGCGTGGCGATAGCCCCTGTTTCTTTGCTACCGCAATATACATTGCCCACAACACGGCGGCGGGGGCGTTAATCGTCATAGAGGTGGAGACTTTATCGAGCGGAATCCCATCAAAGAGGGTTTCCATATCCTCCAACGACGAAATTGAAACCCCTACCTTCCCTACTTCTCCCAGACTCATGGCATCGTCCGCGTCATACCCCAGCTGGGTCGGCAAATCGAATGCCACCGACAGCCCTGTAGTCCCCTTTTCCAGCAGGTATTTATAGCGTTGGTTCGATTCTTCGGCACTGGAAAAACCCGCATACTGGCGCATCGTCCACAGCCGCCCACGATACATCGTCGGGTAAATCCCGCGTGTATAGGGGTACTCCCCCGGATAGCCCAACGCTTCGTCATAGTCGAGCGGGGTTTCTTCGGGCGTGTATAATGCCTCTACTGGCAGGGAAGAACTCTCAAACGTTTCTTTTCGTTCGGGATTTTTGGCGGTATAGGGGCGGTAGGTGGAATCAAGCCAATCTTTTTTCATACGTAGACGTGTTTCTCAATACGGTTGTTGTTCATTCTCACCCCTGGTTCCGCTACGCTCCACCAGGGGCTACCAATAAGCTAACGGCAACAGATTTGTCGTTCGCTTATTGGTAGCCGCCAGTGTAGTGAAACGAAACTGGCGGTGGGAATCAGGCAAAATTACCGCAATTTTCTATTCAATTTCCCGGCAACGGGAAGCGGCGGCAAAAGCCAGTGACTTGTTCTTTGATTTCGGCAAGGGTTTCGTCGTCGTTGGCGTGGTAGAGGGATTGGGCAACCCAGGCGGCGATGTGATCCATTTCGGCTTCGCGCATCCCGCGACTGGTGACGGCGGGGGAGCCAATCCGCACCCCACTGGTGACCATCGGTTTGGCGGGGTCAAAGGGAATCATGTTTTTGTTGACGGTGATGTGGACTTTGCCCAGTACGGCTTCCGCTTCTTTGCCCGTCAGGTTGGCGGGGCGCACATCCACCATCATCAGATGGTTGTCCGTGCCGCCGCTCACAATCCGCAAACCATGTTCGGTGAGTTTATCCGCAAGGCGAACGGCATTCCGAACCACCTGCGCCTGATATTCCTTAAATTCGGGGCGCAATGCCTCGCCAAAGGCGACCGCTTTGGCGGCGATCACATGCATTAATGGTCCGCCTTGATTGCCGGGGAAGATAGATTTGTCCACCGCTTTGCCAAATTCAGCACCGGTCAGAATCATCCCGCCGCGGGGTCCGCGCAGGGTTTTGTGGGTGGTCGTGGTGGTAAAATGGGCATGGGGAATCGGGCTGGGGTGAAGACCCGCCACGACCAACCCGGCGATATGGGCAATATCTGCCAACACATACGCGCCCACTCTATCGGCAATCGCCCGAATCCGCTCAAAATCAATGATACGTGGGTAGGCAGAAGCCCCGCAGACAATCATCTTCGGCTGGTGTTCAATTGCCAACCGTTCCATTTCCTCATAATCAATTGTTTCGGTGTCGCGGTTCAAGCCATAGGCAACGATGTTGTAATAATGCCCGCTAAAATTGACGGGACTGCCGTGGGTCAGGTGTCCACCCATATCCAGCCGCATCCCCAACACGGTATCGCCCGGTTTGAGCATCGCCATATAGACCGCCGCATTCGCCTGTGAACCGCTATGGGGTTGTACATTGGCGTGTTCCGCGCCAAACATCGCTTTGGCGCGTTCGATGGCAAGGTTTTCGGCGCGGTCTACCACTTCACAGCCACCGTAATAGCGTCTGCCGGGGTAGCCTTCGGCATATTTGTTGGTCAGTACTGACCCCATCGCTTCAATGACCGCACGGCTCACATAGTTTTCGCTGGCAATCAGTTCCAGCCCGTCCCGTTGGCGTTCCCGTTCATCGTTGATAATCGCCCAGATGTCAGGGTCATTTTCAGCGAGTGGTGCGGTGGGGGGAACCAATGCCGCCTCGGCTTGTACTTCCATCATGATAAAAACTCCGAAAGCATTGCATCGTACATATTGCAGATTGCATAAACGACGTTCTGAAGTCGTCTATGCAATCTGCAATACTTAACATGCAATACCTTATATGCAATTTTGCTAAGTATATGACGATGGGGCGATTCACAAAAAGGATTCAGAAAGCATAGGTTTCCAGCATGGTGATTTTAGTGCCGTGCCCCCTGCCCTTGAAGGGCAGGGCTATTGAATACGGTTCTTCCTCTACCAAGTCTGCTCATTTCGCAGGCTCCCGTATTTCGTTGCCCCGTCCTTCAGGGCGGGGGCGGAGCGGTTGCACCTTTTGATTCTGAATCCCCATAAACTACCTGCTACAAGAACAAAACCACTCCGTGATTCATACCCTTTCAGGATTGCGTCTTTTTAGCGTGGATGCTTCAGCTCCGTGCGATTCACACAACCGTAGCCCATCACTATGCGTAAAGCAAGGTGTGTAAGCTATGTATGGTGTGTAGTCGTGTAGCCCCTCAACCATAAGGCGACTGTGAATTCCCAATGTTCGATGTTGTGGCAAAACAATATGCTACCGTCTCATACACAGTTATGCTACAATTCTCGATATGCAGGACGACAAGGTGGTGGGCGCGGTTCACGTACCCACCATCTTGCGTAAAATACGCTATGAATGACCGAAACAAAAGTATTATCGCTACGGTGCTGGAAAAGTGGCAGGATGTAAAGGTGGTCGGCAAATTGTTTTTCGACCCGCAAGTGCCTCTGCTCTACAAACTAATTCCGGTTGCCGCCCTGTTGTACCTGATTTCACCTATAGATGTTATTCCCGATGTGCTTTTGGGTCCGGGGCAATTGGACGATGCTGCGGTGATTTTGCTTGCCCTTTCTGCTTTTCTCCGCCTGGTTCCGCAGGAACGGGTAGATGCCGCACGCGCCACGCTTAGCGGGCAGGCGGATGAAGAGATTGAAGTGAAAGTAGAACGCAAAGAATAAAATCT
>CBKYSX010000496.1:0-3982 GCA_966690745.1 uncultured Ardenticatenales bacterium | reverse complement strand
TCAGCCCCATGTGGTGCAGACCCTCCAAAACGCGCTGGAAACAGGGCGGATTGCCCACGCTTACCTGTTCAGCGGGACGCGCGGCACCGGCAAGACCTCCTCGGCGCGGATTCTGGCAAAGGCGGTCAACTGCCTCGCTCCCGAAGGGCAACGCCCCTGCAACGAATGCGCCCTCTGCCGCTCCATCACCGATGGCTCCGCGATGGACCTGATTGAGATTGACGCGGCGAGCAACACGCAGGTAGACAAAGTACGGGATGTGATTGTTGAGAAAATCAACTTCGCTCCCAGCGAGGCACGGCGCAAAGTCTATATCATTGACGAAGTACATATGCTCTCCAATAGTGCCTTCAACGCTTTATTAAAAACATTGGAGGAGCCGCCCCCCCACGCCATGTTTATTCTGGCGACCACCGAGATTCACAAAGTCCCCGCTACGATTCTTTCCCGATGCCAACGGTTGGATTTTCGTAGAATTGGTGTGCAAGAAGTCTTTGACCATCTCGCATGGGTGCTGGAACAAGAGGGTGTCACCGCCGATGCCGAAGTGCTGGAATTGGTGGCGCGACAGGGTACGGGTTCGATGCGGGACGCGCTTAGCCTGCTGGATCAACTGCTGGCATACGGCGGCGACCATCTGACGATGAGCCACGCCCGCGCCGCCTTGGGCTTGGCAAGTTCCGAATCGGTGCAGGGCTTAGTAGACCATCTGCTGGCGCACGATACTGCCAACGCGCTCAAACTGGTGGGGCATTTACTGGATCAAGGCACCGACCCACGCCAATTTTTAATAGATGTTCTGGATTATCTGCGCTCCCTGCTCTTAACCATGGCGGGTGGGGGGCAACGGCTGATTGACCTCCCCGACGAACAATTTGCCCGCCTGCGCCAGCAAATGCGTTATGTGAACCCGCCCGTCTTAATGGAGGTCATTCGTCTTTTCAATCAGGCGGGGGCAGACCTGAAATTGGGCTTGCAACCCCAACTGCCGTTGGAATTGGCGATTGTAGAGTCTATTCTGAAACTCCAAGAGCAGGGTATGACCGCCGCGCCCCACGCTGACCTTGCCCTGCCCGAACGTCCCCAACCGCCTCAAATCGTCCGCGAACCCCGCGTGGTAAAATTGCCGCCACAGGAGGTGCAACCTTCGATCCCACTTACGGGCGAAATGGGAAATGAGAAACGGGAAACGGAAACCCACCTCCTACCCCCCTCCCGAGAGGTGGAACCCACCCCGCAGGCACATGTCTCTAGCCCCGTCCCTTTAGGGTGGGGGGAATCGGAAGCCCCCCTTACGGAATCAACCCACGACACCGATGAGTCGCAGGAAGGTGATATACTATGGGATGGTGGTTCTCTGGCAGAAGCCAACGGGGTTTACGAAACGGACGAACCTGATATTGAAGAGGTAGAGGAAGAACCGCTTGCCCCTTCCATATCGTTGGACTGGTGGCAAGCCAATTGGGAACCGTTCAAACAATTTCTGGCGAAACAGGGGGAACAGGGGCAACGTGCCATGCTCCGCCTCAAATGGGGCGATCCGATAGCGGCAACGGCGGATACCTTAACGCTCGGTTTTGGCTACACCATGCACCTTGAAAAGGTACAGAAGCCGGAAGAAAAATCGGTCATTGAACGGGCGTTAGGCAAATTTTCCAACCGTCCTATAAAATTGATTTCACAACAGATTTCCCGCAACGCGCCCTCCACCACCCCCACCAAAACCAATCGCTTTGAGGTGGCGGCGGCAGACCCCGTGGTGCAAGAAGCACTGCGGCAGGGTGGGCAGATTGTGGATGTCTTAACACCGAAAGAGTAATCAAGGAGAACAACAATGGTCAAACGAGGCAAACCGATCAATCGAAGTGGTAATTCCGGTGGCGGCAACGTATCCCGTGGAGGCGGTGGTGGTGGCGGCGGCATGGGGGGTTTAGGGGGGCTTGGCGGATTGGGTGGCGGCAACATGGGCGGCTTGATGGCACAAGTTCAGAAATTGCAGGAAGAAATGCAAGTCGCGCAGGAATCGCTCAAACAGGAAGTGGTAGAGGCATCGGTGGGCGGGGGCGTGGTCACGGTTCGTATGACTGCCGCCAAAGAACTGCTTGCCATCGAAATCAAGCCTGATGTGGTAGACCCCGATGACGTTGAGATGCTTCAGGACCTTCTGCTTGCCGCCTTCAAAGAAGCCGATGCCAAGGCGCAAGCGGTTAGCGAAGAGCGGATGGCTCCCTTTGCCAGTATGATGGATATGGGTGGCTTGGGCGGATTATTCTAAAAAAAGATGCCGACAGGAATACGCTTCTGTGGGCACGCATGGCTTCATCTTGCAGATGGATGAAACCGGGTTTTGATGCTGATACCGGCAAAAAACCCGGTTTCTTTCTTGAAAGTGATTCAACCCGCTCTGCAAAATGAAGATAGTAGGGATGTATGGCTACTTTACCCCAACCGATAGCACGGCTGATAGATGAATTTTCCCGCTTGCCGGGGATTGGTCCTAAAACTGCCTCGCGCCTCACTTTTTATCTGCTCCGTATGCCCGATGAGCAAAGCGTCGCATTGGGGGACGCGCTCAAGGCACTTAAATCTTCGATTGTCACCTGTCAACGCTGTTACAATCTTTCAGATGCAAACCCCTGCGAAATCTGCCGCGATCTGCGCCGCGACGGAACGGTAGTCTGTGTCGTGGAAGAACCGCTGGACGTATTGGCATTGGAGCGTACCGGAGAGTTTAAGGGGCTTTATCATGTTCTGCATGGCGCGATTTCGCCGGTAGAAGGCATCATGCCCCAGGATTTGCGGATTAAAGAGCTCGTGGAGCGAACGGGCAAAGAGCCAATTGAGGAGTTAATTCTGGCAACCAATCCGAACTTGGAAGGGGAAGCCACCGCCAGCTACATCCAAAAACAATTACAGGGGAAACCTCTTAAAATTACCCGTCTGGCGCGGGGCTTACCGATGGGTGGCGACCTTGAATATGCCGACGAGGTAACATTAACGCGGGCGTTGCTGGGGCGGAGTTCGATGTAGGAGGAGAACGGGACGCAGAAACGGCAAAATTTTGTTCTATTCCCCCTCTCTGGTACGGAGAGGGGGTTAGGGGGTGAGGTTGATGTCCGTCTATCGCTTAAATTTCGGATTGCTCACATCCAGCTTCGCCGCCACTTGCTGTTTCAATGCTAGGAGTAAATTCGGGTCGTCATCCCACTGTCCCGCCAAAATTTCGCTGGAAAGGCGGGTGTTCATCTCCGTGATTTCCGCTTTCACCTTCACCATCTGGTCGGGCTGGGGTCGCCGTTCGCCCAACAGCGCCGACAGCACTGCCCACTCCTGCCATACCGCCTGCTCCCCTTGTCCCAGCTCCCGCCCTACAATCCCCAGTACATTCACCGCCACCAACGTATGATAGCGTATCTGCGGGTCAGTCAGTGTCGGAATCACCCGTTCCGTCAAATGCTGTTGCACGGCGGAAATCAATTCATCGGCAGTGGGGCGGCTGTGCATATCACCTCAGGACGCAGAAACGACTTACGGCGTAACACAGATGCACAGAGAAACAGAGAACGGCAGACAATTTTTCGTCGTTCTTTGTGAACTTTATGCCCCTTTGTGTTCTTTGTGGTTTCCGTAAGTCGTTGCCGTTTCGTTAGGCTTCCACGGCAAGCGAAATTTCGTAGGGAATCAACCGTCCGTCATAGAGCACCGGCACTTCTTCAAATATATCCCGTTGCGCGCAGAAATCAATGTCCGACCCGTATCCTAACGCTACCAATTCCTCGGCGGACGGCGTATCACGGAAAATCTCGGTCGCCGATTCCTCGCGGATATACTCCGACGGAACCGTTGCGCCCAGGGCGGCAAGGTGGGCGGCGATACAGCGTGCGCCAACCATATCTTCTTCAGCATAATGGTCAAACTCCCCCGCCGCCACAATCACAATATCTTCACCATGCACCACTGCCTGCTGATACGCGGCATGTGC
>CBKYSX010000495.1:0-3990 GCA_966690745.1 uncultured Ardenticatenales bacterium | reverse complement strand
CACGGATACCTTTAATTTCAGTCCCCGCCAGCACCATGCCCGCTTCCAACGTATCATCAATAAAATAATCGTGGCGGGCTTTGCGGTTCACGACGAGCGTAGCGTTGGGGTCGTTTGGTTTCTTATCTTTTGCCATAAAAATTGCATATTGCATCGTTCATATTGCATAACGGCAAGGGTTAAACTGCCACCCCTTGCCGTTGTCGTTTATGTGCTAAGCAATATGAACGATGTTGTTAGTTTGCCGCCATTTGTTCTCTAATATATTCAACCGCCGCATCCAATTGCGGGTCTTCGCCCGGTTCGAGGGTGGCGGGGTCAATGGCAACGACAACATCCGGTTGAATCCCAATCTCGTGAATCGCTTCGCCGTTCGGAGTGAACCACCGTGCTACCGTAATCCTTAGCAGAGATTCATCCGAGAGCGTGTGAAGGCGTTGGACGCTCCCCTTACCAAACGTTGTTTCACCGATTAAAGTTCCACGTCCTGTATCTTTGATCGCGCCCGCGAAAATCTCGCTGGCACTGGCACTACCGCCATTCACAAGCACCACGATAGGAATATCCAGTGCTACACCGCCGCGTCGCGCCGGGTGTTCTACCATAGAGCCATTTGCCATCCGTTCGGTCAGGATGTTGCCGGTATCAATGAACTGGCTGGTCACATCTACGGCAGTGGTCAATAAACCCCCTGGGTTAAAGCGCATATCAATAATCAGATACTCCGCGCCTTCGTTTTGCACCTCGCGGAGGGCATCTTCAAATTGGCCACTGGCATTCGCGCTAAACTCTGCCAATTGCACATAGCCAATCGTGGGTGCCCCTTCCTCTTCAATCAGGCGGCTCGTCACCATCGGTACAACAATCGTATCACGAACGATTTCAAATGTCATCAGGTCAGCTTGCCCGTCCCGCCGTACCAAAAGGGTTACGGTACTGCCCCGTTCGCCGCGTACCAACGACACCCCTTCTTCCAGCGTCATGCCCTGCGTAGGAACCCCGTCAATTTCCAAGACCAAATCACCGGGCAATAATCCTGCTTCCGAGGCGGGTGTGCCGGGGAAGGGTGCAACAATCACCAGTCCTTCTTCGTTGACATCTACCCGTGCGCCAATCCCTTCAAATTCTCCGCTCAGGTCGGCACTAAATTCGGCGGCATCCTCAGGGGATAAAAAGCCGCTATGGGGGTCGCCCGTGGACAGAATCAACCCTTCAATAGCGGAGTAGGTAACGTCATCACCCTGTGGCAATTCTTCTTGCCCGTAATAATGTTCATCCAACAACGCCATTGCCTCCCAAAAGAGGGCAAGGTCGGTATCATTTTGTGGTTGGGGGGCGGCAAGGGTAGCCGTGCGCGGGGCAAACGTACCAACCCCCGGTAGCGGAATCGTGGGCAGAGCCAAATCCATCCCCGCTCGTTCCAAGAGCGTCGGTGCAACCCAGCCTGCCCCGAACGCGCCGGCGGTAAAGATGATGACAGCCACCATCGAGCCGAAAAAATATCCTAACGTTTTATTATTCACGGCGTTACCTCATTCAATAATTCGATGGCGGCTTCTAATTGCGGGTCTACCCCCGCTTCACGGTCTTCTTCCGTAATGGCAACAAGGCGATCCGGCGTTAGCCCTTCACTGCTCAAATCCACTTCCGAGGGGGTGAGCCAGTGGGCAATCGTGACGTGGAGACTGGAGCCATCCGACAATTCATAGGGAATTTGCACCGTCCCCTTGCCATAACTTTGGGTTCCAATCAAGGTGGCGCGGTTATACGCCTGCAATGCCCCCGCCAGAATTTCGCTGGCACTGGCACTACCTTCGTTAATCAGTACGACCATCGGTTCATCGGGCGCAATCGGGTTGCCTTCGGCAAAAAGTTCCTGGCGCGACCCATCATTAAATTGTTGATAGGCGACCACCCCTTCACCCACAAAGGTAGAGGTCGTTGCGATGGCGGACGAGAGCAACCCGCCGGGGTTGTTCCGCAAATCAAGAACAAATTTCTGTGCCCCCTGTCCGCGTAATTCTTCGATGGCTTCCACCAATTCGCCGTGTGTGCGTTCGCTGAAGAAACTCATACGGATATAACCAATATCGGTTTCTTCAATCATGGCGGAGGCAATCGTGGGGTCGGGGATTTTTTCGCGGGTGAGGGTGACTTCAAATTCTTCGCCGCCCCGCAAAATCAACAATCGCACTTCCGTTCCCACCGGACCGCGAATCAATTGCACCGCTTCGTCGGTGGTCATGCCGATAATTTCAGTCTCATCCACTTGTAGAATGATGTCGTTGGCACGGAGGTCGGCGCGGGCGGCGGGGGTTCCGTCTATCGGCGCGACAATCACTAGATAGCCTTCTTCATTGGTGTTAACCTGCGCCCCCACCCCGCCAAATTCGCCATCAAAGAGCTCTTGTTCGCGGTCGGCGGCTACCGGTTCCACCAGAATGGTGTTGCGGTCACTCAACCGATTCAGTACTCCGCGAATCGCCGCCCAGCTTATCGCCTGGTCGTCTTGCGGCAAATCACCGTAAAACTCCCGTTCCATCCAACCGACGGCTTCACTAAAGAGCGACCAATTAGCGGGTGGTTCAGAGGGAGCCGCTACGTCGTCGGTGGAGGCAAAGGTTCCCCCCTCAGTAGATTGGGGTGCATAGACATTGGTGAGGAACCCTGCGGCAAAACAAACCACCGCCAACGTCAGCGAAAAAACTACGGCAATAAAGCCGCGCAGAAAATTCTCCATACGACATCCTTAAGATTGTGTTCGTTGAAAGGAACCCCCGATTCATACAACGCAGAAGGGGGTTGGTCAGGCAGAGGAAAATTATAGCAGAGGGGGGAAGGGAGCGACAAGCGTATCTTTACCGCATCAATACCGCACCCCTCCCCTTGTATCATCCTATCCGCAACCGATATGATGAAAGGAGCCTGTTCGTTTAAGGGAGTACCCCCATGTCCAACACTTCTGTTCCAATCCATCCGCCTAAACTTCGTATCATCCACCTGCTCTTATCTCTCCAAACCCTTGTTATTATTCTTGGCTCCCTCAATCGGTTGGGAAGTTGGACATTGGGATATGTGGCTCCTCATGAATTTTTACGATGGGTAGATTTGCTGAATATGCTCCCGATTCCCATATTAAGTGTTGCCATATCAGGTATCTTGTTTTTCGTACTGGCGTATGACAACGGACATCATTACGGTAGATGGCATAAGGGATTGGGACTACTCTTCTTACTGGCGGTATATGTGTTTGGAGCCAGCTATGGCAATCATGAAGTGACCAATTATCTGAACAGTCGCTTTTGCATTGACAACCCGTTGCCCAACGGAGAGGATTTATGCAGGATTGTGACTTATAATGATGATGAATTTTCCCATTACCTCTTTTTCGCCGCTTTTGTCGCCATCAATACGATTCTGATGGGAATGCAAGTCCTTTTTCCCCATTACCGATTGGAGGAGAGTACATCCCCCTTCTCCCAACGGGATATTGCGCTGTTGGTCTTCAACGGCTTCTTTATCGCGGTGGGGGTCATGGCAAATCTCGCTTTTGAAGAAATTGGGCTGGATTTGTATGTGATTGTCTTACTGGCAGTTGTTGCGGTCGGGTTGCTGTGGCGGTATGGGCGGCAACCCCTGCTAATTTACTATACCGTTGCCTACTGGGTGGGGTTGGCATTGACTGTTGTGGTCAAACTAATCCGCTGATTACTTTTTATGATTGCATTATCCGACCTTCTCGCCGCAACCGGCGGGGCGGTCATCGAAAACGGAACAGCGCAGACCTTTAGCGGGTTCGCTTTTGATTCCCGTCTGGTGCAACCGGGCGAATTGTTCGTGGCGGTGAAAACCGAACGGGGTGATGGGCACCGTTATATTGCGGAAGCGGTGGCAAAAGGGGCGGTAGGCGTGTTGTGCCAGAGTGCGAACGGGGCAACCGACACGACCACTGTACTGGTGGAGAACACTCAAACCGCCTTACAACGGTGG
>CBKYSX010000494.1:0-4008 GCA_966690745.1 uncultured Ardenticatenales bacterium | reverse complement strand
GTCGAAAGCGGGTAACCGACATTTTGCGCGCCAAAGCGTTGGTAGGGGGCAAGGAAGCGACCATTGGCATCATCACAAACCTGATAGCCCGTTTGGGAAATGGTCTGGCAGGAGGCACCGGTGGTTAATGCCGGAGCCTGTTCGCCCGAAGCCGTGCCGCCCGAAGGTTGTTGTGGCGCGGGGGCGGGGCTGGAGGGTTGTTGTGGGGCAGGGGCGGGCGCACTACCGGCACCGCGCCGGATTTCCACTTTCACCACATTGGCACTGCCGGCTTCACATCCGGCAGAGGTTTGTACCACCAATTGGTTGGAAAGTAGGTTGCCGTTGCCATCTACAGCGGCAACCGACCAATCGCCGCCCCGGGCACCATTCGAAATAAACATATCCCAGCCGGAGGCACTGGTGGTATCCCGTACATACGAGCCGGAGGTGGTGGTAACATCATAACCGCTACCGGGAACCCATACACGAACGGTGACCCCTGTGAGCGGGTTGCCTGCTTCATCATTGACAACCCCGAAAATTTGGGTCAATCCGCAGTTGGTGAAGGTTTGGACAACACTTGCAGTATAAGCATTGCCCTGGGCGGTGGGGGCGGCGAGTGCCGCAAGGGGCATGAGGGCGGCAAGTGCCAGAACCAGCAAAAGACCGATAGCCCAACGTGGTGATCGTCTCATCGAGTACTACTCCTAAGTGTGTTTACAACGCCGTCTCTGCATCGTCATAGGTAGATTCGTACTGTAGGCATAAGGACGGCAATACCCTCAGTATAGACAAGAGACGGGGGTCATTCTATGTAAAAACGACAAGAAACCAAATAGCGAGAAGTGGCTAGTCGTACTGATGATGAATTATCAGTTGCACGGACAACCACCCACATCTGAAAAACAGGGGGCAAGATGGAATAAATCGGGCTGTATATGACGATATTCGCCCGAAATGTGCAGTTTTCTACTAAATAGCACTCCTTTCTTGTGGAGCGATAGGGTGGGGCTTGCCGAAATCGCCCCCATCCGTGATAAACAGACGGGTTTCCTTACGAAGCAATTAGCAAAAAGTTGCAAAGTAAAAATGGGGAGGCAGTTCTAGTATCCATGAACCACCCTCCCGCTAGTGGAGCATCGCGGAACCGGCGGGCGGGTGGGATGGTTTCACCTACTATTTCCTTTATCATATAACACCGATGGAACTCCATCTGACAAAAAAAGCGGGAGCGAAGGGTAGTCTAACCCTTCGCTCCCGCTTGCTACTGCTATTCTTAAGTACAAACCCAAAAAATGTGGAGGGCTTATTGTTCTGTAGGGGTGGTGCCTTGTGCCCACCCACCTGTACCCCGTCTAATACGGGCGACCACAAGGGTACGCCCCTACAGAGTACATCCTCTATAACTTCTGGGTCTGTACTTATTGTCCGCCGCTCTCAAGTTGGACTGCCCGGTCCAACAGTGCAAGAAACTCTGCCACATCTTCGTTCTGCTTCAGGGGCGCGAAGTACTCGGCGGCATATTGCCGGACGGCTCCGAGCGAGTTTTCCCGCGCCCAGTAGCTGTCGCGCAGAATCTCGGCATACTCCGCCACCATCGCATCGAGTTGCAAATAGGGGTCAGCCGCCGCAAAGGTAGACGATAGTTCTTGCAAGGGAAGCCCTTGCTGAATCTCGACCACCTGATTCATGTCGGCATCCTGATAGCGTAGTCGTGCCGTAGCGAGCGACCCTTCTGCCCCATCCACCAACCGCACTTCATAGAGGGCGGTTACACTATGCCCTGCGCCAATCTCCCCCGCATCTACCTGGTCGTTACGGAAATCTTCGTCGGCGACATCGCGGTTCTCGTACCCGATCAGCCGGTAGCGGTCAACCACCGCCGGGTCAAATTCGACCTGAATTTTAGCATCGTAGGCAATCACCTGTAGCGTCCCGCTCAGATTCTCAACGAAGACGCGCTCCGCTTCATCCAACGTGTCCACATAGTAATAGCGTCCGTCACCATCGTTCGCCAACTGTTCCATTAGCACATCATTGTAATTGCCCATGCCGAAGCCGATGGAGTTGAGGCTGATGCCCCGTTCGGCGTTCTCTTGAATCGTCCGCAAGATGCTGTCCGGTCCCGTATTGCCCACATTGGCGACCCCATCCGAACAGAGAATCACCGCGTTGATTTTGTTCGGGTCAAACATGCGGTTGGCAATATCATAGCCCAGAACCAATCCCTCTTCGGCGTTGGTCGAACCCTGCGGAATCAGCCCGTCAATTGCGTTCATAATCTGCCTTTGGTTTTCACCACTGGTTGGCTCAAGCAAGACTTCGCCGCGGTCGCCGTAGACGACGATGGCTACGCGGTCGGTCGGGCGCAATTGGGGTACCAGCAACCGCAGGGCTTCTTTCACCGTGCCGAGGCGATTTTCCATGTCCATCGAGCCGCTGACATCCACCACAAAGACCAGATTGGCATCCTTGCGCTCCCATGTGCTGACCTCGCGCCCCTTCAGCCCCACGCGCAACAAGTAGTAGTTTTCGTTCTCGCCAAAGGGGGAGGGTGCGCCGTCCATGATGATGCGGAACGCACTGTTGGTGGGAGGCGCGTAGCCCTGATCGAAGAAGTTGATGTACTCCTCCACCCGTACCGCATCGGCGGGGGGCAGGTAGCCATCGTTCAGGTAGCGGCGCATAATGGTGTAAGAGCCGGTATCCACGTCCACCCCGAACGTACTCAGGGGGTCCTCGGCACTATCAATGAACGGATTAACCCCGTAGTTCTGATAGAAGGTATCCCCATATGGCTCGTCGTTGGGTTCGCTGTCCCCTCCGGTCGTGCCGGGGGCGGGCGGTGCTTCACCGGCAGATTGCATGGCATCAGCAACAGGCTCCCCCGTTGCCATGGCAGGCGCGTTCTCTTCAGTCTGTGTTTCGCCTTCGACCACCGGGGCGATATTCTGCGTTTCGCCTTCAACTTCGACCACCGACGTGACAGAGACCGTTTGCACATCGGGTGGCTGTACCGTCACCGGCGAGGCGGCGGATCCGCCACACGCCGTCAACAGCCCCACAACAGCAACCAACAAAAAAAGAACCCTAATAACCTTCACCATTTCTCTCTCCTCCGGCATGGCTCCGCTTCTGCTTAGGGCAGGGTCAAAAGACTTCTATTCGACCGTTCCGCTCTTGGGCAATCGGTCAAGCCACGCCACAAACAGTGGGTGGGTAAATACATGAGAGGGGCGACATTCCTCTCATGCCTTATATACTGCTGTCATGGGAATTCGGTTGTAACGTATTTTACAGAGCGAGCCGGTGTTCAACCTAGCCCTGCTTTAGTAGTGGACGGTTTGCCCTTAAAACCATGACGCTTGTTTAGAGAACGAGGAGCAGGGATAAATAGTTCCAGAGACCGTACATCTGGAGGGGAGTAACGCGGAACTCACGGCGACAAGAGGACTGAACGACCATAACGACATGCCGTAAGGTCGTGAGCTAATAGGTAGCCCCCGGTGGAGCAACGCGGAACCGGGGGCGGGTTTTTCTGATGGGGACAATAAAAATCCAAAGTGAGAGGGTGGATAGAACCCTATCCACCCTCTTTCTATACAATCGTTGTGTTTATTAAAGAATGATGTAAGCGACTCTGAAATCTGTCTTGCTCCTTCAATTATTCAGGAAGGTAACGCCACCCGAAGCTGTAGCGGGTAAAGTCTTCAAGCCCCGGTACTCTGACCCCCGTAGGACCGCTAATATCCAGAGTAACGATATCGTTGGAACAGGGCGCAAAACAATTGGTATTCACCACCGCCCCCAATGAAGAATAGGGCAGAAAGCTCGCACTACCACTGGGACGTACCAGAATATATTCCTGCGGTGCCTCCTCGTTCAACGTCAGTAACCGCACGGACATCCCCGAATCCCGGACATATTCTTCACCCATTTCATAGAGGACGGCGGAACCATCTTGTGCCCACGAGCTGTTTCCTATAATGGTACAGTCTACGACTCCTTGTTCCGGGGAACATTCAG
>CBKYSX010000493.1:0-4013 GCA_966690745.1 uncultured Ardenticatenales bacterium | reverse complement strand
TGGGATCGCCCCTTCATCCCCGACCTGGACACGCTCCCGCTCCCGCTCCATCATCTGCTTCCGCTGGACAAGTACCGGATGCCGCTCATGAAGGGTCCGTTTTCCTTCATTGTCACAAGTCGCGGTTGTCCCGCCGGGTGCAAGTATTGTATTAAGCATGTCTCCTATCAATACACGGTGCGACTTCACTCGCCCGAACGTATTATGAAGGAGCTGTGGCAACTCCACGACCTCGGCATCCACAATATCCATATGTACGCAGACCTCTTCACGGTCAACCGGGAACAGGTTATAGGATTATGTCAACGCATTATTGAGGAGAAGTTGCCTATTCGCTGGACCTGCAATAGCCGTGTGGATTATGTGGATGAGGAGATGCTTCAGTGGATGGGACGTGCCGGGTGCTGGATGATCTCGTGGGGTATCGAGAGCGGCAATGAGCAAATCCTGAAGCGAGCCGCCAAAGGCGCAGACCCCAAAAAAGCAAAACGGGCATTGGGCTGGGCAAAGCGGGCGGGGATTAAGAACTGGGGGTATTTCATTATCGGTCTGCCCGGAGAAACTGTGGAAACCATCCGCGAGACCATTAACCTCGCCAAGAGTCTCCCGTTGGACATTGCCCTCTTTCACATTGCCGCGCCCTATCCGGGTACACCCTTCTTCTTTGATGTCGTCGAGAATGGCTGGTTCCGGGAAGGCACACGCTGGGAAGAGGTAGATATGGACAAAGGCACCGTGCTTCAGTACGAGAACCTCTCTGCCGAAGACTTAATGTACTGGCAACGACGCGCTTTCCGCGAATGGGCACTCCGCCCCGGTCCTATGATGACCTACTTAAAGATGCTCGCCACCGACCGTCATACGTTCAAACAAGCGGTGCGTGTAGGATTAGAACACTTCGAGTGGGCGGTAGGTCTGAAGCGTGGCAAGGAGCATTGATATTCACGCTCCACCCTTGCCTCCCAAGAGTGAATCTTCATCCCGGTACCTTCACCCATTCGTAAGCTTTGCCTAAATCCAAGCATATGACCCCCACGCGGACGTGGTAAATACCATGCCTGTTTCATTATAATAAGACTATCGTTTAAAGGGGACTGAAACCCGATTACTACATCAACACTCCGCAACTATAAAGGTTCGGTTCCACTCAATTGCCCCATCCCGAGGGGCTGAAACTTCTTGTCAAAGTGCAAATAAAATCATTCTCTTCTACAAATAAACCACCACCTCCCGGCATATCGCTTGCAACAACGTGGTTCGCGCCGTATGAATAAAAAAGTGATCCCCTTGCATCATCCGTAAGGTGAATTTCTCTGTGGTTAAACAACGCCATGCGTCCATATCGTCCCGCGAAATGTCGTCGTCGCCCAAGCCGCCAAAGGCGGTAATTGGAACGGTGAGCGGCGACCTCTCTTGATAAATATAGGTTTCGTTCAAGGTAAAATCGGCGCGAAGCAGAGGGAGGAGAAATTGCATCAGGTCGGTTTGACGCAAAATCTCGTCGGGGGTTCCTTTCAGGCGGCGCAGTTCCGCCATGAAGTCCTCATCCGATAAATCGTGCAGAGGCGGATTCGTGCCGGGCAAATGGGGGGCGCGACGTGCCGCGACAAAAAGATGACGGGGCAGAATCCTTCCTTCGGATTGCAAACGGCGCACCAGTTCGTAACTAACCAATGCCCCAAGGCTGTACCCGAAAAAGGCAAAGGGTTTTTCATTCAGATGGGGTAGAATCGCCGGAACCAGCGCATCCAGCAAGGGTTCAATCTCTAAGAACGGGGTTTCCCCCAGACGATTCTCCCGTCCCGGCAGTTGCACTGCCACTACCTCAATTTCCGGTGGCAATGCCTCCGCCCAGGGGCGATACAACGTTGCCCCACCCCCCGCATACGGGAAACAAAAGAGGCGAATTTTAGAATTTGGAATCGTTTTCGGACGTGACAGCCAAAGGGAATAAGGGGTATTCATAAACATAAAAGGGTATTGGGTATTGAGTAAAACGGTGGTACGGATAACCCACCCCCCGACCCCATCCCAAGGGAGGGGGCATGCTGTATTCCCCCTCCTCGGAGGGGGTTAGGGGGGGGGTCGTCGTTATCGTTTTCTCAGACTCAATACCCGATCTATTCAGGTGTCATCGTCAATGTTCCCACCCCGTTTGCCTCCACTGCCGCTTCGGTAAGGGAGAGCGGAACATATTGCCCTTGTTGGAGCAAGGGGGTCATATCGGCGTAATTGGGATGGAAAATATGCCCGCTTTGTCCGGTGGTCAATACCACCTGCGCCTCATCCATCGCCGCCAGGTCCACCATGTAGCGCATCGAAGTTCCGTACCAGACCTTAAAAGGCGCATTCCAGCGGAAAGCCGCATTGTTGACAGTGGTGTTATCCCCCGCCATCGGCATCGGGCTACCATTCGCCAGCCATTCAACGGGCGGAATCCCGCTACTGCCCAGAGGCGAATGGGACATCGTAACGGTGTGAATCCGCCCCCATGCCCATTGCGACTGATCCTCCCCGTAATTTTCGGTCAGCCACGCTAAGGCATCATCCAGACTTCGCAGGGCGATAGCGTTAAAATCTTCCCGTTCGGGGGTTTCAATGTCATCAAACCATTCATCATCGGGCGTTTGCACCATATCCACCATCATCGGCAGATGGCTATTGCCGAAACGATGGTAATTCCCCGCCAGAAAACGGGTCATATATTCCGTGCCGAGGTCATCTTTAATCGTGTTTTGTACGAGATGGCTGTACCACGTCTGATAAATCGCCGCACCCACGCTCTCAATCTCGAAATAGTCATTCCAAGCGGCGACTTCCGCGATGGCGGCGCGTTGTGCTTCCGTTTCAGCGGGTACTTGAAGTAGATAGGGACGAATCGCCGCCGCCGGAATCGAATAGGTGTCCATTTGCAGGGCGCGGGTATCTTCCAACGTTACAGAATCGTTCGCCGCCAGATTTTCAGTAATGCGTTGGGCGCGGTAGCCGGGCCACCAGTCATAGGCAATCAGATAGGGGTAATCATCCCCCACCACTTTATTATTGGCAGTAGCGATGAACCCGGCGGGTGGGTTGTACATCGTGGGCATTTCTTCATACGGAACGAAGCCTTGCCATTCATACTCCTCCGTCCACCCCGGCATGGGAATCAACCCCTGATGCCCTTCCGGGCGAATCGGAATTTTACCGCTCATTTGATAGCCGATATTGCCCGCCGTATCCGCATAGACAAAGTTCTGCCCCGGAATGTCCCAGGTAGAGAGCGCACTACGGAAGCTTTCCCAATCGTTCGCCATATTGAGGTTCTTCAATGACCCCACCACCGAGCCGACCTCAAAAATGGTCCAGCGCAACGCCAACGGGGTTTCCCGTTGGAACCCCGCGATCACCGTACTGGAGAGCGCACCATCAATCAACGGTCCCTGATGGGTCAGATAGACCGTAATCGGAATCGGTTCGCCGTCTTTGACCTTGATTTCATCCTGAATGATTTCAAGGTCGCGCCATTCCCCGTTCCATTCATATTGGGTCGGGTTTTCGACATTATCCAGACGAAGCATATAAAGGTCTTGTACATCGGGACCAACGTTCGTAATCCCCCATGCGATATTCGGGTTCTGCCCGACCACCACGAAAGGCGATCCTGCAAAGGAGAAGCCGACCACATCGAAGCGTCCGCCATGCAGACCATTCATGTACCATGTGGCGGGTTTCGCCAGTTGCAAATGGGGGTCATTCGCCAGAATCGGCATCCCACTTGCCGTCCGTTCGCCCGACACCACCCAGTTATTGCTTCCCCATGGAAGCGAGGGGTCTCCGGCGTACTCATCTATCGAATCCAGCGCACTGACATCCAGATTCTGGAACGCATCCCGCAACGCCACGCCATCGGGGATAATCAAGGGGGTGTTTTCGGCTTTGGGCGGCAGGAGTTCTGCCGTGCGTTCTTCGCCCAGATGGGCGTACAACTGCCCACGTAAAAGTTCAAGACGATAGTTCCCCGCCAATTGGAG
>CBKYSX010000492.1:0-4015 GCA_966690745.1 uncultured Ardenticatenales bacterium | reverse complement strand
TGCTCCGCCAACTCTTGACTTACCACTTCAGGTGCAGGTGCTTCTACGGGTGTCCGGGATGACACAACCCCCCTTTTATGCACTTAATTGCGCCAGCATATAACGCCCTGACATGTAGGACCAGTCCAGATTCCCTTTCATCCATGCTTTTTGAAGCATCAGGTAATGGCGCACTGCCGGGTCGTAGTCCCCATAACCTGGTAATTCTGATTCCAGATCCATGAACGCCCGAACTTCGGCATCATGGAGCGCGGCGGCGCGATAAATCGCATCATTGAGTGAGATTTTATGGCGATGTTGGAGGACTAACACCAGATTGTGGACATCCCCCTGCTTAATCTCTTTCGCCAATGACACAATGTCATTGGAATAGCAAACGACATTGACTGCCCGCCGTACTATTCTTTGCAGATAGGGATCATCGTAAATTTCATTCGGCAACCCTAACTGTTCCGTCAATTCTATCGTTTCAACCAGTGTGTACACCCCCCCCGTAAAGGGGCGGTATGCCAGATAGGTATCCATATCGGGGACAACACCCCGGGCGCGATTGCCCGCTTCCCAGATAGAGGCATCAAAAGAGGCGGCAACACTTTGTAGAAAACGCTCCATCCAGCCGGGGCGGGCGCGGGCAAGAAAGCGGTTTCGCAAATCTACCAACGCCCGTGTTAGCGGGGGATCGTTACGGTGTAACGGTGCTCCTGCCAACACTTCATAGGAGCGGGTGTGGATGGAAGCCACAGCATCGGGGTCTTTCCCAATTCCACGTTCATCACATTGATCGTCTTGTAAGAATAACCACGTACACCAATCTGCCAACAATTGTAAGCCTTCTAACGACGTTGTAGGATGGGTGCGTGCAATCAGCCAGCCGACCCGTACTGCTTCTAACTTATACTTTAGCTTTGGCTCTGTCAACAATCCCTGTCGTTCCGCCCATGAAATTGTGGCGCGTCCAACAACGTCCGCGTGCCGGTTCACCAGTGAGGGGAAGGGGCAATACAGCTCTGGTAACTCCCAGCCGTTCATACCGCTATTCCTTTCGCGACGTGTGACAGCTACGACCTAAAACTTCCATAACGAATGCGACCCGACGACCTAACAAAAAAAGGGATGAACAAAACCCTTTGGGGGGGTACTTGTAAAGTATAATATAGTACGCTTTGAATTGCTAAGGATTATTCAGATTTAGAGTACTCATTTTCAGACTTTTGCAGGTTTTTTGCAGGTTTTTTGCGGAAAAACGCGGGAAAAAACATCAAATTGGCAAGTTGTGAGTATTCATCGGTTGAAAAATTATTTAGAGGAAGGTGAGGAAATTCTGCGCCGCTTGATTTTTTTGCGGAGCGTTTCGGGCGGCATCCAATGGGTTTCCGCCAGTGCCAGATTGCGCCAACTGAAAACCCCTATCATAAAAAAGGCAAAGGCACCCCACGAAACAACTCTTGTGAGTTTTACTTTCAACTCCTTTGCCAGTTCCGGCGACATTTCAATTTCGCCCCGTTCATAGATACGGGTATAGGGCGCATCCCCCCGCCGCCACCCACCTGGGGGAGCATTAAACATCCCAACCGCAAAAGAACTAACCAGTAATATCGCAAGCCATAACCCATCCGTTGTGGAAATTCCCGGAATAGCGGCGGGGGAGCTTCGCCCCATGAAGAAGCGTAACAGCAATACGAAAAACGATAGCGGAAACAACCCCAGACATAACCAAACAGGTTCAGCAATAATCGCCAGCCACGAAGCCGCAAATGCCACAATAGACACAATGACCCCGCCCATCGACAACCATACCATCAATATCACCAAAGAGGCGCGTGTTTCTGTCGAAATTCCCATATATCTCCCTTTGTATCCGCTTTATACCTACGAAAAACGAACTTTTCCCCTACGATTTACGTACTGACTATGCGGCTATTTAAGTCGTCGCACCTTTGGTGTACGATAAACAAGCTTATCCGTATCGAAGCGGGGATTTCAATACACAATTTCACGACCATCCCGCAACGATTTGTAGGAGCAACCTTTTGTTCAAAACGCTTACCACCCTTATTCTGGTTGGCGTTGTGCTGATTCAGCAACTGTTGTGGAATACCACATTTGCCTCGGGAACTGACCCCCTTGGCTCTATGCGTCCCAAACGCATTCTTACTGAAAATTACTACCTACCGTTGGTATGGCATTCTGCTAACCCTGGAACGGCAGTAATCCCTGTGACCCCCCCACCTACAACACCTATATCCATAACCGGAACGCCCGTGGTTACCTCTACGCCACGGGTGGCGGCAACAGCACTTTCTACAACTACCCCATTGCCTGAATGGCTGACCCATCTTAATGAGATACGGGCATTGGGTGGCTTGCCGCCTGTTACCGAAAACCCGGAATGGAGTGCCGCCAACGAATTACACTCACGCTATATGGTCAAGAACAATGAATTGACCCACAGCGAAGCCCCGACCAACCGTTGGTATTCTGAAACAGGCGCGGCGGCGGCGGGAGCCAGCAATGTCTGGGTGTCGGGGCGTACCGAAGTGACTGCCACCACGGTATTGACCAATTGGCTGGTCGCGCCGTTCCACGGCATTGCAATGATAGACCCCCAATTACAACAGGTGGGGTATGGTGAATACCGCGAAGAAGATGGCGGGGTGCAATTGGCGGCGGGGATTGATGTCCAACGGGGCATCAGCCATACCCTCACTCCGACCCTTGCATATCCCATCATGTTCCCCATGGATGGCGCGGTATCCCCCTTTACGACCTTTCTTGGCGAGGAGTTTCCTGATCCGTTGAGCAATTGCCCCGGCTTTGTGCCGCCGGTAGGTGCGCCTATCTATTTGCAATTGGGGACGGGGGAACTGCGCCCCGAAACGGGCGGACATACCGTTACGGTGAATGGCAAATTAATACCGCACTGTATCTTTGACGAAACGACCTACCGCCACCGTGACCCGAATGAACAAACTGTGGGGCGGATGATTCTGGATGGGCGGGATGCGATTATCATTTTGCCCCACAAGCCACTTCCTTACGGAGCCACCGTGCGGGTGACGGTTTCGGTGAGTTCGGTAACACATAGTTGGGATTTCACTATTGCCGAAGCACCACCAACCCCGACCCCAATGCCGACGGCAACCCTGCCGTAATATCAAGCACAGAACCAAAAAAAGGCGCGGCATCATGCCGCGCCTTTCTTGAATGGGACTATCCAGGTTCGTTTGAGGGGGGAGCCGCCTGCAAGTATCGTTCGAGGAGTCGGAGTGCCGCTTCAACTTCTGTAGCGGTAACGGTTGCGCCCCGGATTGCCCACCACCGCGCCAGATAGAGATCCAAAGTGGTTCCGTGTTTCTCTAATAAACGGGGAAGGAGTGCCTTCACATTTTCAATCAGAGGCGGGTTTGCCGCCAACCACTGCGAGAGCGCGTATTCGGCGTAGTAACGTTGGGTGTCAATATCCTCTTCTTCCCGCAAAAATTGCTCTACTTCTGACAGCATTGGCACAGTACCCTGCTGATTTACCTGTTCCGCCAGTTGGACCAACCGGGCACGCGCAGGGGCAAGCGTAAATTTGTCCTGAATGTAGGAGGTTTGGATGGCGGCTTGGGAAAGCAAGGCGGGCAGGGGCGGTTGGCGAAATTCCAGATGGCGATTGTGCAAGGTAAGCAAGTGCAACACACTGAACCCGGCATAGAAAACATCGGGCGATTGGTGGGCTAATTCCTGCAATATCGCACTGGTATTTGCGCTATCTCCCCCATAATAATCCACCCCCGCATCCGCACAACGCACCCGATAGAAGGTACCCCATTTGTCCTGTGTATGATGGGAGAGATTGATCAACTGTTGGACATGGAAGGGAACAGAGGCATGGTGTCGGTAAGCAAGCATCAACAATTGGCTCGGCAGTTCCCATTCAAAAGTGATGCCTTCATCATTCAATCCGGCAGTGATCATTGTTCGTAACAAAGCCCCGGCGGTTTGCCCGTCGGGAATTGCCATCACCGCGCCG
>CBKYSX010000491.1:0-4019 GCA_966690745.1 uncultured Ardenticatenales bacterium | reverse complement strand
CCCTGCGTATTCACCACATAGAACAACGCCCATGCGATAAACAACACGCCCCCTATCCATTCCCATCGCCATGCAATAACAATCGCCGCTATCATAAACAGGGTGGGAATGCTATGAATCAGGAATGCCCCCATTGTTTCCCAAAAGCCATAACCCATGCCAAAGACATCCAGCGAAAAGAGGCTGACGAGAGCCGTAAAGAGCAGGACACTGACACGGGGTAGCCAATAGAGCCACCGGCGGACACGGGGTTGTATCATCCCTTGTTGCGCTTCTTCTGAGAGGACTTCCACAATCAACCCGAGGGCTACCAATAAAAGTATCATCGGAATCGTGCGTAAGACGGTGTTGAAGAGAATACCCGCAAGCGGCAATCCCCACGCGCCATCGTCCACACCGGAACGCCAGAGGTCATACCCCATAAGAATGGCAAGTAGAGCAATGGCGACCCACGCCATCACGACAACCGCCCGTTTGAATGTCAGTGGCACGTTCATAACTCCTCCTATGCTCTATGAGGGTCGTGGGATGAGTGAACACCATTGCGTCTACCCTCCCACTACTTTGCGCTACTACCCTCTATACATACCTGCGAACAGATAGTCGCCGACACGGTTCGGGTCGAAAACAGGTTCATGCAAAATACGATCTACGAAGGCGAAAAGGGCATGGCGCACGTCGTCGCGGACGTGATACCAGAGGGGGCTGGCAAGCACCAACGCCCGCCATGCGAAGAAGGGGGCAATGACTTCCAGCAATTCATGATCGTCGGTTTCCGCCAGATAGGTGTTCCAGAACAGTTGCCATAGGGTTGTAAAGGGCGGCTCCCACATGCCATTGCGTTGCAAGGAGAAAAAGAGATAGTTAATTGCCATCGCGCTGACATCATCGGCAGGTTCGCCCCACGCCCCCCGACTCCGGTCCAACAAAGTGAACGTTCCATCCTCCTGGAAAAGAATGTTGAAAGGATGGAAATCCCCATGGACCTGGGATAAACGATGGGTATGGTGGCGCAATTTCCATCGCCATTTCACGCAAGCAGATTCCACCTGTTCCAACCATTGCGGGGTTGCCCCCGAAACATCGGCGGGGTAGCTATCGGTCAACCCCATAATTCCTTCGCCGCTTCCGACCACATCCCGTACCCGCCGTCGGTACAGATGGGGCGCGTTGCGCTTTTCGCGGTGTATTTCCGCAAGATATTGTGCCAGTTGCCGTGCCCTGCGAAGGTCTGTATCGGTTAAGGTTCTACCATCCCGCAGGGTTTCTAAGTCATGGGCATAGGCAGTACCTTCCACAAATGGCATGAGCAGGAAGAATTCTTCGCCTTCGCCCAACGAGAGCAACCAGCCCCCCGGCATGACCACCCCGACATCGAATGCGGGTACATGGTCGGGCAAGTCATTATAGGTATCGTAACTGAGCAACAGATTGGCGGCGCGGTCGGAGCGGAAATCATGCCCGAAGGCATTGGCGGGCATGGTATTCAGCACGGCACGACCTTCTTTGTTCCCATCCCGATAGCGAATTAGCACCGGACGACCATAACCAAATGTTTTGAGGTCGTGCGGGTTTTCAGGCGTTTCGTCATGGGCGGGAATATGATCGCCTAAAGGGGTCAGGGATAAAACTTCAACCCCATGCCCTAGTTTTGCCCGTAAATATGAAGTGACATGGGAAGGATTCAATTGCATCATCCGCTCCTTTCGCGGTATAGGGTTTCGCTCAAAGGGATTGCCCCTACTTTCACTATAGAAGCTCTGCAAGCCGAAAACATCGGTCAAGGGGTGGGGTTACACCCTAGCCATCGGGCGTGGTTTTATGAATTAAAAAGAAGAGAGGTGCATCGGATGCACCTCTCTCCTTTTTACCTTTTGATGTTCCTTCAATAGAAGTATCGAGTAAGGATGATTCTCCTAAAGAATCATCCTTACTCAACACTACAATCCGGCTATTTCACATTCACCGTGAACGGAATGGTAACCATATCGTTGAAGGGATCATTGGTGTGCAGGCAGAGCAGAGCCTGATGGGTTCCCGGTTCTAATTTGCGTGCATCTACCATCAGGAAGGCTTCCGTGGTAGCGCGGGGTTCCACCGTGCCTGTATTGGGCGAAATGGTCAGCCAGTTCACCGGGGATTCCACCGCACAACCGCCAAAATCGGAGCCGGTAAACATCTTCCATCCCAACGGTACGCTCCCTCTGTTGCCAAAGGCAACGGGGATTTTGCTGAAGGTGGGAAACATCGGGCTAATCGTTACAGTGACTTCGGTGGTTTTTAACACAAGCCCCGGCGCACCTTTCGCATAGGTGGTACTGGGTGTGAGGAGTAGGGCAAAGAAGGCAACAACAACCGCAAGGGTTAGGAAACGTTTCATGAGTCGTTCCTCCTAAGCAAGGGTCTGAGTGTGACACCATTGGCACACATCTTTTTGCTTATGCGTTCAGTGTAGCGGAGTAGAAGGGGTGGGGTAACGGGCGATGGGCGGGGATTCCAACTAGTCGGGCGGGGAGCGAGAGATAGAACAAGTGGGGATGTAGACCTAATCAGGTGGATAGGGGAACTTCTTGCCGACCATCCCACCCCGCCCTAAAGGACGGGGCTAAAAAACACATACACCTCCAAACCGTATTGACACATTAATTTGTAGGGGCATCGCTAGGCGCATGAATACAACGCATTGGCACGAAGTGTCTTGCACACATCGGAATGGGGAGACATCCAACCATCGTTAAAGACCCGCCCGCCGTTGGGCATGGAACCCATTCACCCAACAGATATCCCACCTCAACGGCGGGCGGGTCTTCATACCGGTTCAGGGTCGGGGGTGAATGCATCGGCAGTAACAAAGGGACGGTGGTCGGCGTGGCAGACCAGTTGGATGGCATTACGCCCCGACATCGCCACAATCGGGACACTCCCCCCCGGTTCTACCCATTGCCCCGCCATGTAGAAGTTATGAAGATCGGGCAGGGTTTTATCCATCCCTTCGATCATCAACATCATGGTTTTGTCCGTAAGAAGCCAGCCACAGGTAGACCCCTGCCAGTTGCCCGTATACTGCTCGTAGGTGGTCGGGGTGGCAACATCGGTGGTTTCAATAGCGGCGGTGATACCGGAATATTTCGTTTCCAAAAAGGCAATCACCATTGCCAACAGTTCTTTTTCTTCCGAACGATAGCCTTTGCGGTTGTGGATGTTTTGCCAGTAATCATAATCGGCGGGGAACATCACTTCGATTACCGATTTGCCCCCCGGGGCAAGCGATGGGTCGAAGCTATAATGTTTGACCCCGATGGCGGATTGGGATTGCCCACCAAGCATGAGCGGTTCGTCCAACAGGTAAATCGTCCAGTGCGGTTCGCCGCTAAAATCGCGGGCAACGCCCAGCGATACCTGTACTTGCGGACGAACGGGTAAATGTCCGTCGAAGCGTTCCTTGACATCGCGGGGTAGCCAGTGGTCATCCAGCATATTAAAGAGGGTGGTATACCCATCCGCCGCTGAGATCACCACATCAGCGTACTCCTCACGATTATCGTAGAGGCGCACGCCCACTGCCTTGCTGGATTCTATTAGAATCTGTTCGACTTGAGCGTTGTAGTGAATCTCGCCGCCAAGTTCCAGATAGCGGCGTTCGATGGCACGGGCAAATTCCAAAGAGCCGCCCACCGGGAAACCCGCATTGCCGAGGTGCATATACGCCAGCAGGGACAAGCCCGCCATCATGGGAATCTCCTCCCACGCAAACATCTGGGGAATGGCGCGGCGCAAAAAGGGCGACCGGAATTGTTCGCCACATTCCCGTGCCGATAGGGTTCCCCATCGCGCAAGCGGCAGGGCAAAGGGCAATACTTTCTGCCCCAATGCCAGCCAATCCGTGGGGGTGAGCAGGGCGCGGGGCTTTTCCTGAAGCATGGTCATATCAAAACGGGTGAAATGGCGAATGCCTTCAGCCAGTTCTTCAATGACTCCGTAATCTTCCGGTGATAGAGAATGAAGATGGTTCTCTAATT
>CBKYSX010000490.1:0-4025 GCA_966690745.1 uncultured Ardenticatenales bacterium | reverse complement strand
CCCCGACGAAGGGACGAATCAGCCAGAAAATAACAAACGCCGCCCCCATAATCATGGCAAAACGGAAACTGTCGGGTTGGTCATACCCGAAGATATAGCGCACCAACAGCCCGGAGAGCAGTGCCGCGCCGATGCCGATTTCAAGCGCTTGTTTGATGATGGTAGTGGGGTTAAATTTTTGCCGCGCCATAGATTGGGAGATATTTCAAGAACGTCTGTTCTTTAATGGCGGCAATAGTAGCATAGAAATTAGTTGACGGAAAACGTGCTTTAAATTAACCCCAGTTGTTGCGCTTTGAGTACCGCCTGCATTCGGTCCCGTACTTCCAATTTGCCTAATAGATTAGAAATGTGGTTTTTAACGGTGCCTTCCGTTATGATCAAACGTTCCGCAATTTCACGATTCGAGCGACCATGCGCCAGTTCGCGTAAAACTTCCAGTTCCCGTTCGGTAAGGGGTTCAACCAGTGAAGATGATACACTGGTGCTATCGGCGGGGCGGGAGGCAAGCCGCGAAAATTCGGCTACTACCTTGCGCGTAATACTGGGCTGAATTAATGCTTCGCCCCGCGCCACGGTGCGAATCGCGGCGGCAAGGTCATCGCTGGAAACATCTTTCAGCAAATAGCCCCGTGCCCCTGCTTTTAAGCCTTCAAATACATATTCATCATCGTCAAACGTCGTTAGGATAATCACGCCTATCATAGGAAAGCGTTCCTGCAAGATTCGGGTTGCCGCTACCCCATCTAATTCAGGCATACGAATATCCATCAGTACGACATCGGGGTGCACTTTTTCAACCAGCGCAATTGCTTCCCGCCCGTTATTGGCGTGTCCCACAACTTCAATATCCGTTTCTAATTCCAGTAGAATCTGAATTCCTTGCCGGATTAACTGTTGGTCATCCACCAGAGCGACACGAATCATTGTCGTTCCTTTCTATTGAATTGAATGCAAGGGCAGGTTGAGGGTAAGGAGAAACCCTCCCCGGGGTTGGGGGTCGGCATGAAGGGTTCCATTCAATTGGGTTGCCCGTTCCCGCAACCCGATTAAGCCGAATCCCTCGCCGGTGGTTGTAACAACAGGTCCATCGTTTGCCACCGCCATCGAAACGCCGGTCGGGGCGTAGGTTAATGTCACGGTAGCTGTCGTGCCATCGGAATATTTTTGGGCGTTGGTTAACCCTTCCTGGGCGGTGCGGTAAAGGGTTAGCGCGGCGGCAGGAGTTAAAGGAATTGGTTTCCCATTGACGTTAAACGATGTATTAAGCGGCGATACTTTACCAAATTCTTGGACAAGCGCGGAGGTTGCTTCGTCTAATGAGGTTCCATCCAAGGGAGTGCGACGCAGAGATGCCACACTAAACCGCACTTCGCGGAGGGCGGCTTGTGCGACTTCGCGACAGGTATTGATCGCCTGAGCGGCACGTTCGGGGTCCCGTTCTAACAATTTGGCAGCGGCTTGCAACTGTACATTCAGGGCAGTGAGGTGATGCCCCAACCCATCATGAATGTCGCGGGCAATTTGAACCCGCTCTTCGGCGGCGGCAAAACTCTTTTGTTGTTCCTGTGCCGCGCTCAGCGCATCATAGGTTTGCTGTAGTTCCCGTAGTAGTTGGGAAGTTCGAGCACTTTCTTCTCGATAGAGGGTGGTCAATAGCGAAAACATGGCAGTGAAAACCATGCCCACCAGAACACTTGCTCCGCTTGCAATGACCTCCGCTACAGGGGTCTGGTAGACAATATTGAGTCCTATCATCCAGAGCAGTAACAAGCCACCGCTCACCGTAATTGCAAAGGCAATCGGGAAATTGGTAAAAGCATGACCCACTACCAGAAAGAGCAAAAATGGCAGAAAGGATAGTCCGCTCTGTAATCCCAATCCATTGATGAACAATACCAACCCACCTGATGCAAGCAACAACAACACGGGGCGGAGCCGCAGATTTTGGTTGCGGTTGCGGGAGGTATCGTCCGGGAGGCTATATAGCACCGCCAATGCACCTAATGACACTAAGGTGCCGATAAATCGCCATTGGGGAAGGTCTTCATGGCGAGCCAATACAAAGGTGGCAGTTGCCAGCGCAATCATGGCGTACACCACCACGGAGAAACCGCTTTCCGCCGAGGGTTTGGGTAAGGAAAACATTCGGGTATTGAGTAGTGAGTAACAGGTATCGGGCATTGAGAAATAGCGATGTCGTTTTCTCAATGCCTAATACTCCATTCTCTTGCATTCTTAGCGTTTCTTCGCCTTTGGTCTTGCCCACCCCTGCTTGTATTCGGGGCGTCGGGTGCGTTCTTTGGGTTTGGTGGGGGCAGGGGCATCCCGATGATACACAGGGTCGTTGCTTCCGGATTCCAACGCGGCAATTTCATCTTTGGTAAGGGGTCGCCATTTGCCGGGGGTCAGGTTACCTAACACTATCGGTCCCATCCGCACCCGAATCAACCGATGAATAACATGATTGAACAGTTCAATCATACGGCGGATTTGGCGGTTGCGTCCTTCTTTTAATATAAAGCGAAGCCATGTGCCCGAACCGGTAGACGATTCCACAATAACTTTGGTAGGCTGGGTGCGTCCATCATCCAGATAGGTACCTTCGCGCCACGCTTTGAGAGCCGTTTCAGTCGGTGTACCCGATACCTTAACACGATATTCTTTTTCATGTTCGTAACGGGGATGGGTGAGGCGGTTGGTCAAATCGCCATCATTGGTCAGAAGCACCAACCCTTCGCTGGCTCCGTCCAACCGCCCGATAGGGTAGAGGCGGGTTCTTGTCCCCACGAAATCCATCACGGTGGGGCGGTCAAAGGGGTCGCTAACGGTGGTGAGGACGTGACGTGGTTTATAAAGCGCGTAATAAATATGGCTGGTGGTGCGCTCAAATTTCACTTTTTCGCCATCCACCCGTATATCATCCACCGAAGGGTCTACCTTACGCCCCATATCGGTCACAATTTCGCCGTTCACGGTAATCCGTTCCTGTACAATCAGTTCTTCTACGCCGCGCCGCGAGGCAACCCCGGCATGGGCGAGGGCTTTGTTTAATCGTTCTGTCATAGTTCTATACCGTTAGGGGTGAAATCTTTATGTCCAATTCCCCCTAACCCTTATGCTATACTTTCCGTATAGTGTAACACGGGGTTGGGAATATTCCATCCTCCAAAAGATAGAGAACCGTGCATGACTATCAGCGCGGCGAAAACAAGAAAAAGATAAACCCGAGAAGGAGTACCCACCATGACATTAGGAACTGTTGGCAGTGTTTTCAATATTATCAAAGAGATTGACCTTGGCGCGATTAAAACAACATCAGAACGTCCTTTTCGTTTGTTGGTGCTGGGGGATTACCTGTTAGCCACTGAAATGGCAACTGCCTTAAGTGCGGAATTGGGCAAAAACGGGATTCATCCCTGGATTGTGGTTAGCACAGATGGAGCCAAAGCCAATGACGGTGTTCCGGTAATCGCGGCGATATGGGCTACATCCCATGTAGAGCCGGATGCGGCGGATATGAGTGTCTTGAGCGATATGGCACAAGCAGATATACCCGTATTAACCGTAGTGGTGAGTGAAACGGCGGGGCAAACCGTAGGGGCAGAATTGGTGCGGCGGGACGAAACCAAACGGGTAATTGTGCCCACCCTGGACCATGCGGTGATGGAGAAACAGGTGGTACCCGCTTTGGTGCAAATTATCCCGATGGACTGGCGTGTTTCCGTAGGGCGGCAACTGCCCCCCTTGCGTGGCATGGTTGCCTATAGTTTGGTGGAAGAAACCTCCCGCGCCAATGCCGTTTACGCGACGACAACTGCCGTCGGAGAAGCCATTCCCGGGCTAAATATCGCGCTTACAGCGGCGGATATGTTAATTCTAACCAAAAACCAGTTGGTTATGGCGTACAAAATCGCACTTGCGGCAGGTAAAGAGGGGAAACCCCTAGATGTGATGGGTGAGGTTGCCGGGGTCATCGGTGGCGGCTTTTTACTGCGTCAATTGGCGCGGGAACTGGTCGGGCT
>CBKYSX010000489.1:0-4026 GCA_966690745.1 uncultured Ardenticatenales bacterium | reverse complement strand
GAGGTAAAAGAAGTCAGAGACACCGAAACCGGGTTTCTGCCGTTGAAAACTCGGTTTCTTTCTCACTTCCATTATTGCACTCATGAAGAGATACAGTCAGGTAGGGGCGGGTCACAAGTTCCATTCCCTATATTCCGGGAAGGTGTGACCCGCCCGCCGTTAGGCATGGAACCCATCCACCGGACGGACATCTCACCCTAACGAAAGTTAGCTTGACATTCCCCCCATCTTCCTGTATCCTGCCCTTCGTTGCGAGTAGGCAACACTCTATTTTTGTTTCAGCAGGAGCAGTTTTCACAATGACAATGATCATCATGGTCGCGCCCAAACGAGACGTATTCAATGATGATGGGAGCATTGTGTCTGCTCGCGACCCTATCGGTTGACGCTGAACTTTAGTATTTAATAGTCACGCACCGCCGGTAGCCGTGGGTAGCCTTTTACCTCACGGCTTTTCTATTGCCTATTGTCGGGCAAAGAAACAAGGCGGCGCACCACCCCGCTCCGAAACCGTGAGGATTCCCCTCACGGTTTTTTTGTTGGTTTAGGACGGAACGGGCGGCAACCGCACAGGGAAACCCTTGTGAAATACAGGAGGGTTGGGGCAATGAAGCTCCACCGCAAAGGAAGTGATGGGAAAATCTTTGCAGGCAGAAGGCTATTCTATACAGAGGTCACGAATGAGCAGAGTACGAATCGGAGCAGGGAGGGAAACGGAAACCCTCCATCTTCACACCACCCCCTTATACTCAGGGGTGGCTTGAAAAATCCTGTACGATGGTACGTAAAAAGGAAGTGATAGCACGTTCTACAATAAGGTGCCACCTTTTTTACAACTATCAAATGAGTATAACAACAACCTAAAGGGGAAAACGGCAATTTGTGTCGCAGAACAATGATAGACTGAGGGTTGCTTTCCTCTCAATTGCCCCGTTTTACCCCACCATCCATAGTTTTAGAAGTTACCAGGAACAACGTATCTTCTGATTTATTCATAGTTTGACACCAACAACCCGGTGCGAAAGGAAACCTTTATGGTTCAGCGAAGTGAATTTACGGTAGATTCCGCCTATCGCTATGACCAACGGGGGTCGGCGCGGTGGATTGCATCCCACGCCCTGCGCTACAAATGGCTTGTTTTGGGGGCAGTATTCCTCTATGTCGGGAGTGCCTTTGCCTATAGTTACGCGCCTGTGCTGATCGGGCAGGCGGCGGGATTGATTACCGACCCCGCCAATGCCAATGCTCTGATGTGGGTGGCGTTGGGGATTTTCGGTATTCTGGTCGTGGACGGGATTTGTAACCTATCGGCGGCGTATTTGATGGAATATATTGCCAAACGCACTGAAACCGATGCCCGCGAAGAGCTCTATGCCAGTCTGTTGGGCAAGAGCCAAACCTTCCACAACCAACAACGGGTAGGGGATTTGATGGCGCGTTCCACCGATGATGTGGGGATGCTCAGTGCGATGATTATGCCGGGGTTGAGCCTGATTACGGAATCCATGCTGACGATTGTGGCACCGATTACCTTTATCGCGCTCATCAATCCCCAAATGCTGATCGTGCCTATCGGCTTCATTATCGTCTATTTCTTTGCGCTCAAAGATTACACACGGCAATTGAACCCCGTGACCAACGCGCAACGGGAAGAATACGGCAACCTGAACAGCCGCCTAGAAGAAACGATTTCGGGGATTGAGATTGTCAAAGCCACCGCGCAGGAGCGGTATGAGCGCAACAAATACCTGAAAATTGCCAACAAGGTACGGGATTTGTTTGTGCAACAGGGCTTAATTGAGGGTCGTTATTTGCCCCTGCTGTTGTTCGGGTTTGCCTTCGGATTGACCTTCTTCCATGCCATGTGGCTCTACAATCAGGGTGTATTGACCATCCCCGACATCATCAGCATCATGGGCTTGATGGGGGTTCTGCGCTTCCCGACCTTCATTTCGATTTTCACCTTTTCATTGGTGCAAATCGGATTGTCCAGCGCCAAACGGATTTTGGACATTCTTCAAATCGAATCGGATATGGACGAGAATACGCAGGGCTACAACCAACCGCTTCGGGGCGAGATTCGTTTTGAGAATGTCACCTTTGCCTATGAAGATGGCAAGGCGGTGGTGGATAACGTTTCCTTCGATTTGAAACCCGGACAAACCGTTGCGATTGTGGGGCAAACCGGGGCGGGCAAATCTACCCTGACGGAATTGGTTAACCGCACCTATGATGTCAAAGAAGGGCGGATTCTGGTAGATGGTGTAGATGTACGCGATTGGAACCTGACCGCACTCCGTTCCCAGATTGCCACGATTGAACAGGACATCTTCCTTTTCTCGCGCACAGTAGCCGAAAACATTGCCTTTGGTGCGCCCACTGCTACGCAAGAAGCAATTGAAGCGGCGGCGAAAGAAGCACAGGCGCATGATTTCATTACGGGCTTTGCCGATGGATATAAAACGGTTATCGGGGAACGGGGGGTCATGCTCTCCGGCGGGCAACGGCAACGGTTGGCGTTGGCGCGTGCCTTCCTCAGCAATCCGCGCATCCTAATTCTGGACGATAGCACCAGCGCGATTGACAGCAAGACCGAAGATGAAATTCAACGGGCAATTCAACGGGCGCGGCAGGGACGCACAACCCTGCTCATCACCCACCGCCTCTCCCAGATTCGCTGGGCAGATACGATTCTGGTGATGGATAAGGGCAAGGTCATTGCACATGGAACGCATGACGACCTGCTCCGTACCTCGCCCGACTACCGCCGTATCTTTGCACGCTATGACGCACCAATCCCGGTTACTGCGTAACAGAAAGCAGGAAAAGGGCTGTAAACCACAGAGGACACAAAGACCACAAAGAACAAAAAAAATTAAATTGTTGTTGCCGTTCTCTGTGACCTCTGTGTTCTCTGTGGTTTACAGCCGCTTTCCGACATAGGAGTTGATATATGGGCTTTATTATGGACGGCTTAGATGCCGAAGAGTACGACCGCAAATATGATGATAAGCAGTTGGTGCGCCGCATCATCGGCTATTTCCGCCCCGAATTGCGTCGCATGATGATTGTGGCGGTGACAATTGTCATCACCGCGTTGGTGGATACAGGAATTCCGATTTACATTTCCAATAGCCTTGACCAACTCACCACCAACATCACGACCACCAATTTGTTAATCATCGCCGGAATCATCACAGGGTTGTCGGTGTTTTCCTATGGCTTGAACTACGCCCGCCGCGCCCTCTCGTCGTGGGCTGTGGGAAATGTCGTGCTGGCACTGCGGAGGGATGCGGTGGATGCGGTTCTGGCGCGGGATATGTCCTTCTATGACCAGTACCAATCCAGCAAAATTGTTAGTCGCGTCAATTCGGACACGACCAACTTCTCCAACATCGTGAACCTGACCATTGACTTGATGAGCCAGATTTTACTGGTGATTTTCCTGCTCATCTATCTCTTTTCGGTGAATGTCACGATGACATTGATTCTGGTGGCATTAGCACCCGCTTTCGTGGTCGTGGCATTGAGCTTCCGTCGTCTGGCGCGGAACTCGATCACCCAATCGCGGCGGGTGACAGCAGACTTGAACCAACACGTTCAGGAAACGGTAAGCGGCATTAGCGTTGCCAAGACCTTCCGGCAGGAAAACGCAATTTACGAAGAGTTCAAACAGGTCAACCAGCAATCCTTCTGGATTAACCTCCGCGCCGGGTTGGTCTTTAGCGGCATCTTCCCCGTGCTAAACGTCATTGCGGGGATTGGAACGGCATCGCTGGTCTTCTTCGGAGCGCAACGGGTGTGGGGCGGGGTGCTGACCCCCGGCGAATGGTATCTCTTTATTCAAGGGATGGGCTTGTTCTGGTTCCCGCTCACCAGTATCGCCTCCTTCTGGAGCCAGTTCCAGATCGGGTTGGCGGCGGGCGAACGGGTCTTCGCCCTGATTGATGCCGAGCCGAAGGTGGTGCAAAGCGATAGCCTGGTCATTCCGCGCATGAAGGGAGCGGTTGCCTTCAACAACGTGGA
>CBKYSX010000488.1:0-4033 GCA_966690745.1 uncultured Ardenticatenales bacterium | reverse complement strand
TGGCAGATACCGAAAGCGAAGTCACTTACGGTCCGCTCTATGTCAGTGGCAATCGCGGCACGGTGGAATGGCAGGTTCGTACCCCGCAAGCCGATGGCTCCCTTATCCTCATGCGCGGCGTAGACCTCTTTGAATTTCAGGATGATTTGATTGTTCGGAAAGATGCTTTTCGTAAGGTGGTGGTGTAGCGGGTACAGGGAAATGCGAAACGGGAAAAACGCCTCTATTTTCTGCCCTTTTTCACGAACCATAACGCTCCACAATGAGGACGTTGTGGACTCCCGCCAACGGCGGGCGGGTCAACGGGTGCATGTTGGATGGCTCTGATAAGCTTGACCCGCCCCTACTTCTTTTTACTACTTAATAGTCACTTTTTCAACCCGTTGTTTGAATTTCAAACGGGTGGTTGACAACCCTTCCCCGCCACGATAAAATTTCACCATCCTATCCACCCCCACAACACAGAACGGGGAAACGGGAAATGGGAAACGAGAAGGCATCGCTTGCCGGATCGTTGCTCCTTTCTTCTATCTCCGTTCTCCCCTCTCACCATGACCACCCTCCGCAACGACATCGCCAATTTCATCATGGAAACCCAGAGCAATCCCTATCTCATGGGGGCGTATGCCCCTGTGCAGGACGAGGTGGAGGTGAATGATTTGCCCATTGTGGGGGAAATTCCCCGCGATCTGAATGGGTTGTATGTGCGAAACGGACCGAACCCGCAATACGCGCCGCAGGGTCGTTATCACTGGTTCGATGGAGATGGAATGCTCCATGCCGTGCATATTCGGGACGGCAAAGCGAGTTACCGCAACAAATGGATTCGCACCAAAGGCTTTGAGCGGGAGGCACACGCGGGAAATTTGCTCTGGACAGGGATTATCGAACCCCTTGCCACCAACCCCCGCGATATGCCCTTGAAAGATACCGCCAATACCGATGTGATTTATCACAATCAACGTCTGCTGGCACTCTGGTATCTATCGGGCGAACCCTATGCCGTAGACCCCCTCACGCTGGAAACCCTCGGACCCGCCGATTTTGGCGGGACCCGGCGCAGTCGCGTTTCCGCCCACGCCAAAGTAGATGAAACCACCGGGGAACTGCTCTTTTTTGATTACGGACCACGCCCGCCCTATATGAGCTACGGGGTGGTAGGCGCGGACGGGCAAATCAAACATTTTGTGCCGATTACCCTTCCCGGTCCGCGTTTGCCGCACGATATGGCGGTATCGCGCAACTATTCGATTCTGCTAGATTTGCCTCTGATTAACGACCCGGTGGCGATGAAAGAGGGGCGGCACAAAATTATTTTTGAGCGCAACATGCCCGCCCGGTTCGGGGTGATTCCGCGCTATGGCGCAAGCGAATCCATCAAATGGTTTGAAGCCAACCCCTGCTACATGTACCACACGATCAATGCGTGGGAAGAAGGGGACGAGGTGGTGCTGGATACCTGCCGCGTTGCCAAACCCGCCCCGCCTCCCGACGCGGTAGGTCCGTTGGACAAGATGCTGGCATATCTGCGGTTGGATGCCCAACTGTACCGTTACCGCTTCAATATGAAAACGGGGCAGACGTGGGAAGGGTATCTGGACGACGATAACAGCGAATTTCCCACCATGAATACGCATAAGCTGGGGCGAAAAAGCCGTTATTCCTATAACGTCCATATCGCGCCTGAAAAAACCTTGTTGTTTGATGGAATTCTGAAATACGATACCGAAAAACAACGCTCCGATGCCCACTGGTTCGGGGCGGGGCGCTGGGGCAGTGAAGCCCCCTTTGCCCCACGCCCCGATGCAAAAAGCGAGGATGATGGCTATCTGGTTTCGTTTGTTTATGACCAGATTGAAGACCGGAGCGAGGTGGTAATTTTGGACGCGCAAAATGTGGCGGATTTGCCCCTGGCGCGGATTATCCTACCCGTGCGGGTTCCGATTGGTTTTCATGCCTGTTGGGTTCCCGACGAAAAGCTACCACAGGGCTAAAGCGATATTCGTTCCGTCGGGGTATCAGCGGACAGTTTGGCAGAGAGCTACCCCTCTACTACACTTTGCCCCTTTACACCCCCGGATGTATGGAGTGTACTACCCCATACATCCTCACCCCGAGGAACGTCGCCATGTCCAAAGAAGTAGATGTGGAAAAAAGCTATTCCACCCGCCAAACCATTGCCAAATTGCGCCGTCTTGCAGATGCGCTGGAAGCAGGAAATCCCTTTGAAATCCAAATCGCGGGAAATTCGATTATGATGCCGCCCGACGCAACTATCGAATTTGAGTATGAACGCACCAATGAAGGCGAAGAGATTGAAATTGAAATGAAGTGGAATGTGGCGGTGGAATAAATTGAGATGGTGTATAAAAAGGGAGTTGGTGTTTTACCAACTCCCTTTTATGTGACATTCGCTTCAGTACGGGGACTTTTACCGGTTTATTCTACGGCACTCAAGGTAAGATCGAACGTACCTGCCCCACGGAAGGGCGATACGACAATCAGATAACTCCCGCTAGAGGGCAGAGGTAAACCCTCAATCAAGGGGTTAAGGTCGCCACCGCTGTCATCATCGGAATCTAAAATTTCTCCATCGGGACCGATGATAGCGATGTACAGATCTAATTCTTCTGCCGGAGCGGTGCTGGTTACACTCACATTAATGACATCCCCTTCTGTCCCCTCGTATCGCCACACACGCCAGCCATCTTCGCGTACTTCTCCTGCCACAGTGTCACCCAACGCAATTGCCTCTGCCGGTTCTCCGGTAAGAATCACTTCATAAGCTCCCGTCCCGCTAAAGGCATAAACAACAATGGTATAGGTTCCGCTTTCGGTCAGAGGATACCCATCTATCAGCGCATTGTTGCCCTCCCCGCCATCATCATCGGTAATTAGTTCCGCACCATTGGGGTCGCGCAGGGCAATCCGTACATCCAGCCCGGAACTGTCATCCAAACGGTTGGCGGCAATGGTTACAGCATCGCCCGCTTGCGCGTTGAAGGTCCAGGCTTGCAACTCGGTTCCCGTAATCTCCCCTTGCACTGTACCGCCATAGGCAATTTCCCCGGCACCTGTGGGGGCTTGAGCCGGTCCTACCATCAGGGTGAAGTCTCCACCCCCGCCATAGGTCATAATGACGATGGCATAGGTTCCGCTTTCGGTTAAGGTCAGCTCCCGAATCAGGGGTTCGGTTCCTTCGCCGCTATCATCATCGGTGGCAATTTCGCTGCCATCGGGGGCATAGACCACAATATAGGGGTCAACATCTGCACCGTCTGCCACTTCTACTGCAATCGAAATGGATTGGTCGGCTTCCCCCTCAAAAGTATACAATTGCGACCCTTCGCCCAATGTACCTTCAACGGGTTCGTCCAATGCCACAGTGCCGACTGTGCCTTCCACCTGATTAAGCGTCAATTCGTAAGAGCCTTCATTTTCCTCGCCCACCACCGACACAATAATCGTATAGGTGCCTTCGCGGAGCAAGGGGAAGCCCGCAATTCGGGGGTTCAGGTCGTCATAGTCGTCATTGACCTCCACGAACTCATTTTCATCGTAATAGAGGTCAATCCGCGTATCAAGGTTTCCTTCGGCGACAACAGCAATATCTACAAAATCGCCGTAGGCTCCTTCAAACGTCCAAACCCCTTCGGAAACATCCTCATTCAACAAGCCCGTCACCGAATCACCATAGGACAATTCGCCGCCGGTTTGTGCTGTTTGCAGGCTAATTTCATACGTCCCTGTGCTGTCGTCCACTCCTTCGACAACCAGATAATAGTTCCCGTCGGCTTCAAAGGTGTGGTTAAACCCGGTGCTTAATTCGCCATCAGTGGGGCTGGTGGCAAGCAAGGTATCATCATCGGCATAGAGAGCCGCAAAGGGTTCTAATTGACCGCGTACCGTTTCAATAGTGACAAAAACGGTTTCTCCTTCAGCCCCTTCAAAGAGATAGGTCGCCTTACCCCCCGCTTCATCAATGGAGCCGCGTACCGTTTCGCCATAGGTAATCGTTTCCCCTTCGGGTATC
>CBKYSX010000487.1:0-4035 GCA_966690745.1 uncultured Ardenticatenales bacterium | reverse complement strand
TGTGCGCTCTATAAGGGTAAATACGCCATGCCGACCACCCGCCCCTACCGCCATTTGTACCGATGATGAAATTGTTTGATTTGTGGGTAATCCTTAGCCCTTTAGGGCTGGGAAATCTAGGGAACCCTATAACCTTAATCCATCCCTGCAACCCCGCCACAGGTTAGACCGAAAAACCACAACATCCCCATTGTGGTGAGTTGGCTGGGAAACCACAATGTGTGGTAGCACATACTCGTAGCGACGTTGTGGTGAACCCCTGATAAGGGGTGTCGTGATGATAGCCCCATATGCAGGCGCGTCGTCTGCGCCGGAATGTGGGGTGGGCATCACAATAGAGGGCATCCAACAATAATGTGTTGGTTTTTGTTTATAATCTTCCCCGCAAAGGAATTTCGACGATGACCAAACCATTGTTTTCTCTAGTGCTTCTAGTCGGGATGCTCTTCTAGGTGGCTGTGCGCCATCCCCGCTTCCCTTTCAATTGGTACAAACTCATGAAATTTCCCTCGCAGAAGCCGACTCCGTTAAAGTCAACAACTGCGGCAATATCCTCACCCGCCCCTATGTCCAATGGTACAACGACCCGGTGGACACTGCCGGGGTCTCCAATCTTACACCCACCGGCGGTGAGCCATTCAGTTCGATCCGTAACCGCATGATGGCGGTCTATGGCAAACAGGCACAGCCGTTCTTCCTGCTGGATGTCCCGCCGGATACCCATCGGCTCTACACCTTCCATATCGAAACCACCCGCTATCGCGGTGAAGTAACGGGCGAAGTCATAAACGCCAACAAAATCCACCAAAACACTCCTGCCTTCTACTCCTATTATGTACGGCGCGGCGTGGTACTAAGTGGGCATGAGGACATCCCCTGTCCGTAACACCCCGCCCGATTACCAAAAGTCGCTTTCCTCCATATAATCCGCCGATACGGAATTTCACGGATTGCAGGCGATTTCTGCCTGCAATTTTGTGTATGAACAGGGAGAACCATCGGTGCGCGTCCTGATTACGGGTATCACCGGCTTTGCGGGGAGCCATCTCGCGGAACGGTTATTAACACAAGCGCATATTGAGCTATGGGGTACCTCGCGTGGGGGGCAGGGCAATATCGCCCATCTTACCGACAGGGTAACGTTACGCACGGCGGAGCTCACCGATTACGCGGCGACCCGCAAGGTCGTAGAAGAATGCGCCCCGGCGCGTATTTTCCATCTGGCGGGGCAAGCCTTCGTCCCGGTGTCGTGGCAAGACCCCTGGACAACCCTGGAAAACAATATCCGTAGTCAACTGAACGTGCTACAAGCGATTGTCGAATTGCAATTGGATACCCGGATTTTATGTGTCGGGTCGCAGGAATTATACGGGCGGGTGTCGTCTGACCATTTGCCGATAAGCGAAGAAACGCCCTTTCGCCCGGACAGTCCGTATGGAGTGAGTAAAGTAACGCAAGATCTGTTGGGGTTGCAATATTTTCTTTCCTACGGGATGCATACCGTCCGTGCCCGTCCGTTTAATCACATCGGTCCGCGCCAAAACGAACGCTTTGCCGCACCCGCCTTCGCCAAACAAATCGCCGAAATCGAAAAGGGGTTGCGTCCTCCCGTCATTGAAGTTGGCAATTTGGACTCTCTACGGGATTTCACCGATGTGCGCGATACCGTTCATGCGTACGACCTCCTTTTGGAACATGGCAAAGCGGGCGAGGCATACAACATCGGGCGTGGGGTTCCGGTGCGCGTCGGGGATATGTTGGATCAATTGCTGGCATTGACCGACCGTGACATCGAAATTCGCATCAGCCCCGAGCGGTTACGCCCTTCGAATGTGCCTGTGGCGTATGCCGATGTCCATAAACTCAAGCAAACAACCGGGTGGGAGCCGCACTACGCCTTCACCCGCACGTTAGAAACCATTTTAGAAGATTGGAGAATGAGGGTTTAACCCCTTACGGAGTACAAATGTCGAAAACCGCTTTAATTACCGGGATTACGGGGCAAGATGGCTCCTATCTCGCCGAACTGTTGTTGGAAAAAGGGTACACAGTCGTGGGCATGGTGCGCCGCGCCAGCACCATCAATCTGGACCGCATCGAGCATATCCAAAACAAACTCCACATTGTTCAGGGTGATCTGGTTGACCTGATTTCCCTTGTGGATGTCCTGCGCCAATACGAACCCGATGAAGTTTACAACCTCGCCGCGCAAAGTTTTGTGCCAACCTCATGGCAACAACCGATTCTGACCGGGGAAGTCACCGCATTGGGCGTGACGCGTATGTTAGATGCAATCCGGCTGGTAAACCCCAATATTCGCTTCTATCAGGCGAGTAGCTCCGAAATGTTTGGCAAGGTGGTGGAAGTACCGCAAAAAGAAACTACCCCATTCTATCCCCGTTCGCCCTATGGTGTGGCGAAACTCTATGGACACTGGATTACGGTCAACTATCGGGAAAGCTACGATATGTATGCCGTGTCGGGAATCTTGTTTAACCACGAATCACCCAGACGTGGTTTGGAATTTGTCACCCGTAAAATCTCCCACGGAGTTGCCCAAATCAAATTAGGGTTGGCGAAAGAAATTCGATTGGGGAACCTTGATGCCCGTCGCGACTGGGGCTTTGCCGGAGATTACGTCAAAGCCATGTGGCTGATGCTCCAGGCAGACGAGCCGGATGATTTTGTTGTGGCAACCGGGGACACCCACACGATTCGCCACTTTGCTGACCTCGCCTTTAGCCATGCCGGGTTGAATTGGGAAGATCATATTGTCATTGACCCTGCCTTCTACCGCCCCGCCGAAGTAGATCTGTTGGTGGGCGACCCCACCAAAGCGGGCGAAAAATTGGGCTGGGAACCCACCGTCAGCCTTGCGGAACTAGCGCAGATGATGGTGGATTCCGACATTGCCGCCCTTCAATCCGGCAAAAAGTTCCCCGATTTGAGCGAGGCAACGGCGGTCAGAGTGAAACGATAAGGATTAAGGGTAAGAAGAGACGGTATACAGTGACTCTTCGCTCTTTACTCTTAATTCTTAGGAGAGAATTATGGCAAAAGGAATCAAATTTGGTACCGATGGCTGGCGCGGACGGATTGCGGACGATTACACCTTCGCCAGCCTGCGTCGCGCCGCGCAGGGCTATGCCGCCTATCTGAACGCCATCGGCGACGGGGCAAAAGGGGTGGTGGTGGGCTACGACAACCGCTTTCTGGGAGCCGAATTTGCCCGCACCGTCACCGAGGTGATGGCGGGCAACGGCATTAAAGTCTATCTCACCCATGCTCCCACCCCGACCCCGGTAATTGCTTTCGCTATTTTGTGGAAACAGGCAGGGGGCGCGGTAAACCTGACCGCCAGCCACAACCCGCCGCAGGATGGCGGCTTTAAAATTCGCGCCAGTTATGGCGGTGCGGTCGCGGCAGAGGATTTAGCAACGGTTGAAAGCAATATCCCCGACGAAGAGAGCGGGGTAACGAGCCTTCCCTATGCGGAAGCCGAAGCACAGGGGCTGGTCGAAATCATTAATCCTGCCTCTGCCTACTTAACGCAGATCGGGAAGATGGTGGATGTTGAAAGCATCAAAAATAGTGGTTACACCATTGTCCATGATGCGATGTGGGGAGTTGGCGCGGGCTGGTTCCCTACCCTGTTAGATGGGGGTAATGTCACCATCCACGAAATCCATAATCACCGCAACCCTGCGTTCCCGAACATGGAACGCCCCGAACCGATTCCCCCCAACATTGAGGACTGTCAGGCGAAGGTACGCGAAATTGGCGCGGATGTGGGGATTCTGACCGATGGCGATGCGGACCGGGTGGGCATCGTGGCGGAAGACGGCACCTTTGTAAATCAGTTGCAAGTCTATGCCTTACTCGCCTACTATTATATGGAAATCAAAGGGGAGAAGGGCGGTATCGTTAAGACCCTCTCCACCACCTCCATGCTGGAAAAATTGGGCGAACTCTACGACATCCCCATCTATGAAACGGGTGTCGGCTTTAAATATGTCGCGCCCAAGATGGTGGAAA
>CBKYSX010000486.1:0-4039 GCA_966690745.1 uncultured Ardenticatenales bacterium | reverse complement strand
CGCGCCGCACATTCGCGCACCTGCGTCACACTGCCCGCGCTGGAAGTTAGGTCCGGCAGATAAACGGTTTGGATAGAGTCAATCACCAGGGCTTTAGGACGCAGGTTATTGATGTGTTCAATCGAAACATCCAGATTGGTTTCGCTTAGCAGATAAACATCTTTATCCGCAACGCCCAACCGTTCGGAGCGCATTTTGATCTGGTGAACGCTTTCTTCCCCTGACAGGTATAAGACTGTTCCCATTGCGTCTGCCAACATGCCGCTGACACTACTCATTAAGGTGCTTTTGCCCACTCCGGGATCCCCCCCCACCAGCACCAGCGACCCCGGCACGACCCCGCCCCCCAGAACCCGCGTAAATTCGGGTAGGGGCAGGGGAACCCGCGCATAGTCGTTGCCTTGAATCTCACTGACTTTCAGGGGAACATTGGTTCCCGCCACCAGACTGCCGCCCCGCGCCTGTCGCCCGAAGCCGAAGGAGCCTGCGGGTTTGTTATCCACACGGACTTCTTCCAATGTGTTCCATTCGCCACATTCGGAACAACGACCCGCCCATTTGGGGTGTTCTTTGCCACATTCATTACATACAAACAGGGTTTTCGTTTTCGACATATCGGGTTCCTTGCTACACCAATGGCTCTTAACAAAAGTATAGCATGTTTGTTCGACAGGAAAATACAGGAAGCAGAAAGCGGGAACGACAAACGGCGTAACACAGAGGCACAGAGGAACGGGAACGCAGAGGGCATAAATTGGTAGGGGCGAAGCATTCCGCCGCTTCTGTTACACGGTGGGGGTGGGGCATGAAATATGTTGGTAAGTGGACGGGTGTTACAGAGTTGGAATGCTTCGCCCTGTCGTATCAACGAGACACAAAGACGCTATGAACCTGTTGACCCGCCCGCCGTCATGCCCGCCCCATGTGCAATCCCCATCGTTTGGGGATGGAACGTGGGGCTACATCCACGCCACCCCTTAACAGTGGTTCGATGGCATATTGCGTCTTGCGGGGTGCATATTACGGGCGGGTGGGGGATGGGCTACCGTATTCCCGTTCCTCATTTCGCCTTTCCTGTCCGTAATCCCACAACGGGGACGCTGTAGGCTCCCGGTAACGACGGGCGAAGCATCCGTTACGCCATATTCCCAATGTTCAACAAAATTGCTTCCATTCCAAAGCCACATCCTGTTCTCATCAAGGACGGATGCTTCGCCCCTACAAAAATCCCTCTGCGGCTTTGCTCCTTTGTGCCTCTGTGTTATGCCATTCTTCGTTTCCGCGTCCTGTTTTCCCCTATTGACATTCACATCCAACCTCGTTATTATATCGTATAACGATATATCGCGGGACGATGTAATTTCCGTTGCAATGGAGAGGAAAATGTCTACCACAGCCAAAGACCCTAACAGCCTGCTCCCCCTCACCCCCGCCGTTTTCCACATTCTGCTGGCACTGGCAGACCGTGAACGGCACGGGTACGGGATTATGCAGGAGGTGCAGGAACGCACCAACGGCGAGGTAAAACTCGGTCCGGGAACCTTATACGGCGCGATTAAGCGATTGATTGCTGATGGCTTGATTGCCGAAAGCGACCAACGTCCCGACCCGGCGATGGATGACGAACGGCGCACCTATTACAAATTAACCCCCTTCGGGTTAAAGGTGACGCAGGCAGAAGTCAACCGTCTGGCGGAAATGGTCGCCCAAGCCCGTTCTAAAAGGCTTATCCCCGGTTCGACCTTTGCCCTCTGAGGAGGATGAGATGAAACAGCCGTATTCCCTCGTCGCCCCCTCCGATGTCGCCGTGCGTTTCTACCGGCTTCTGCTCCGGCTCTATCCGCCGCACTTCCGTAAGGAGTATGGCGGCGCGATGACGCTGTTATTCCGTGATTGTTTGCGGGATGCACGGCATGAAGGGGAGCAGATGGTCTTACAGCTGTGGCTTGCTACCCTATTTGATACCTGTGTCAGCGCGCCCCGCGCTCACCTGGAGGAGTGGACTGCGATGCAAGCCTCTTATACCCGTTCCAGTCAAATCGGTGCGATTTGCGCCTTTGTTGCTGTCATTTTGTGGGCAATTACCTTCACAGTTGGTGATGTATTTACCGCCTTTGGCACCATCATCGCCAGCCTGAGCATTGCGCTGTTGGTCGTGGCAACCTTCGGGGCAGTGGCAGGGCTTTACTACCGCCTCAGTGCCACACACCGATCCCCCTTCACGATTGCCGGAGCGGTCTGTGGAATCGTGGGGTTGTTGATGGGGCTTGCCTCTGTGGTCGGGTTTATGACCGATACGAACCTCAACGATGACGGGTGGGCATGGCCCGTAGGAATGTTAGGGTTAGGAACCCTTACCCTTGCCTTCGCTTTGCTCGGGGTTACGTCCAGTACCCAAGCCACTTTGGGTCCGTTGCGTTTTGCCCCCTTGTTGTTATGGGGATTCCCCATTGCGGTCGTTATGCTCCTCTTTTTCTACTCAACATTCGGCGAGGGTGGTCAAGAACTCGTAACAGTGTTGCAACTCATTGCCCTTGCAGGTTTGTTAGGTACAGGGGCATTGCTCTGGACAAAATCAAAATAAGGGGAATCCACCCCAAACGGCGGGCATCGCTATGCGCATGGTTGCATACCCAAGTTCCATTTTGGGAATATCGTCGAGGATGTGACCCGCCCCTACTATCAACCTGATCAAGAAAAGATAGGGATAAGCCTTAGCCCTGAAGGATGGGGCTAACCGAGATAGAAATTGCGAGTATGCAGATTAATCCTCCAACCACGTCCCATGCTACCGAGGCAGGGGTGCGCCTCTATCGGTTATGCCTTTGGCTCTATCCTTCCGGCTTCCGCCGCGACTACGGGAGACAGATGTTAATCCTGTTCCGTGACTGTTTGCGCGAGGCGCAACCTGGCGGGGCGGGAGCAGTGACGGCGTTGTGGGGGATGACAATGCTTGATGTCGTGACCAGTGTGCCCCGCGCACACATAGAGGAGTGGAGTGCCATGCAAGCCTCTTATACCCGTTCCAGTCAAATCGGCGCGATTTGCGCCTTTGTTGCCACGGTTCTGTGGCTGATCATCTTCGGCGTAGGGGATACTTTTGCCACCTTTGGGGGGATACTTGGAGGCGTGTTGGTGCTGGTAGGAATGGCGGCGACCTTTGGTGCGGTGGCGGGGCTGTACTATCGCCTCGCGGCTACCGAAAAATCCCCCTTTACGCTCATGGGCGGCATCAGCGGTATCGTGGGATTGGTGGTGCTGGTGGGCGGCGTGGGGGTGACGGTATCGGACCCTAACAACGAATGGGGGTGGTACGCCTTTATGAGCGCGTTGGGCTTGTTGGCGTTGGCGTTTGGGTTGATGGGGTTTTCATCCAGTAGTAAGAGATCACTGGGTCCGTTGCGCTTTGCGCCGCTATTAACGTTGGGGGTTCCCATTATGGTGGTGATGATTCTCTTCTTCTATGCCTCTACCAGTGACGAGGTGGGGCGGGGGGTGACGGTAGTGACATTAATACTGGCACTGCTGGGCATCTTGGGCACGGGGGCGTTGCTCTGGACGAAATCAAAATAAGGGGAATCCACCCCGGACGGCGGGCATCACTCCGCGCATATGCGTTGCACACCCAAGTTCCATGCCATTCCATTCCATTCCATTAGCATTGGTAAGGTGTAACCCGTCTCTATTCCCTTACCCACACAAGATAGAGCCAATGTTGGATACACAACCTTTAACTTCTCCGCCTGTTCGCCCGGCTGAACGTGAGGTTTGGTTCTATACCCGCCTGCTTCAGTTGTATCCCTCCGCCTTTCGCCGCGCCTATGGACGCGATATGGTGATACTATTCCGCGATTGTCGGCGGGATGCAAACAGCGCGGGCAAGCAGGGGAAGGTGTGGTTGTGGCTTCATATCCTTGCCGATATTGGGGTGAGTGCGCCCCGTGCTCACCTTGAGGAGTTGAAAATGACTGCCTCGCATACGCTTTTAAGTCAGGTGGGTGCTCTGCTTGCCGTTATCTGTGCCGTAATCCTGGTGAAT
>CBKYSX010000485.1:0-4049 GCA_966690745.1 uncultured Ardenticatenales bacterium | reverse complement strand
ACGAAAGGGTTGTACATGATTCATCCCGTCCCCGCCAAAGTTGTAATTCTAACGATTGCACTTACTGGCTTTTTGCTCCTCCTTTCCCCTACCTTTGCCGCATTCAATAGATATCTGCCGGAAAACACGGTTGTAGGTGATGGTACTCCCCAGAGTTGTACCGATGCCGCCTTACAAGCCGCACTCGTAGGAGGCGTCACCATCACATTTAATTGCGGAGCCGACCCACATACCCTTGTAATGAGCAGTGCGGATATTACCCAGCCCACCACCGTTGATGGCGGCACCTTGATTACACTCAGCGGAGCGGGTACGAATCGTCTCTTTCATGTGACACCGCAGGGCAATTTAACCCTCAACGCGCTCTTTTTAATTGACGGGAACAGCAATGAGAACGGCGGCGCGATTTGGAACGAGGGCACGCTTACCATTACGCAAAGCGACCTACGCAACCATCGTGCCCTTGCCGGGTATGGCGGCGCAATTTATAACGCTGTTGGAGCCAATGCGCATTTCATCAATACATGGTTCAATGGCAATCAGGCGGCGCATGGTGGTGCTGTAGCGGGTAGTGGTACGATGACCAGCAACGGTTCTACATACGAACTCAATGTTGCCGTGTCGGGGGATGGCGGGGCATGGTATGTGGAACCGGAAGGCACCCTAACTATGTACAATAACACCGCACAGTATAACAGTGCGGTAACAGCCGGGGGTGCGTTCTACATCGCAGAGGGCGCAAGTGCCTCCTTGAATTACGTAGATATTTTTGACAACAGCACATCCGATGCCGGAAGCCGTGGGGGTGGTATCTTCAATGGAGGATCGTTCAACGGTAAGCTTTTATGGGTGGAAGAAAACATTTCTACCTATGGGGGTGGATTATTCAGCAATGGTGTGGTAAATCGAATCGAACACAGCAGTTTTACCTTTAATACCGCCAACAACGGTGGCGGATTGTACATCAACGGGAGTGGCCTGTGGGAAAACGTTACCATCTCCGGCAATGATGCGACGACGGGCGGCGGCTTATATCAGGAAGGCGGAGAAGATGCCGCCTTTCGCTTTACCACCTGGAAAAATAATACGGCAACGGAAGGAGGCACCCTTTTTGTTTCAAATGGAACTTTGAATTTTTACGCCACGATTTTTGCCGATGACAGCTGTGCAAGTGTCGGAGCGGGGCTGGTATCGCAAGGATATAATCTTCAGAACGGCAACAGTTGTAATCTGATTGAGCCGACTGATATTCCAAACACCGACCCGCGCCTGGCGGACCTCGCCCTAAATGAGGGATTGCAAACCAATCACCTGCCGTTGCAGGGCAGTCCGGCAATTGACCGGGTACCGACGAATGGTTGCCCTGTTGAGGACCAGCGTCAGGTCGCCCGTCCTATTGGTATACTGTGCGACATCGGCGCGGTGGAAACCGCCGGGCTTGCACCAACACCCACGCCACTCCCGACATTTAGCCCGACACCAACCCCCGTAACCATCCCTTTGCCCGATTTAACGGTAACAGGAATAGAAGTAACACAGGGAATCCAGAATCTGAACAATGATGTACGGCTCGTAGCGGGTAAACGGACGATGGTACGGGTATTTGTAAAAAGCAATACCGCCGTTCTTGCCTACTACCCCCATGCCAAATTGCAGGTCACCGGTGCCACCGGGAGCCAATGGCTCTATCCGCGCATCATTCCACGGGTAACGGGAGGCAGTACAATTCGCCGCGACTCCCGTACCGTCAATGTGTACGAGTTCTTTGTTCCCACCGCGTTGTTGCAGGGAGAAACGACTTTCTCCTTTGTACTCAACCCTATCTATTACCCGCCCCCCCTGCATATCCCACGTAGGGATGTCGAAGAATCGAATTACAACAACAATACCCTCTCCGAAACCCTTGTATTTGAAGAAGTACCGGAACTAAAATTACGCCTGTTCGATATTCCCTATACCTTCAACAATGCACAGGTTTATCCCCAGGCGATAGACCGCCGCCGTGTGCGATCATGGCTTCGCAATGCCTACCCCATTTCATACCTGGGTACTGCACAGGATAGGTTAACGGTATTCAATAATCCACCCGATGGAGAGCAAGCCCTGCAATGGCTTACGGTTTCGTGGGGACTCCATCTATGGGGTGGCGACATTGATGAAGCAACGAAATTCTACGGATTGGTCGCCGATGATGGCTATGGTGGTAATCATATGCGGGGAATGGCATACACGCGCGATAACGATCCTGAAGTAGGGGTCGGTCCCTCCGGTTCAACCAGCGGTTTAGGAGCATATTTATGGGATACCGATGGAAGCTATGCCGATTGGTATGCCGGGCATGAGCTGGGGCATACCTTTAGCCGCCTCCACCCCCAGGAACGCTCTGACCCCAACCCTGACGACAACATCAAAATCGAATGTGGTCATAGTAGTGAAGACCCCACTCCCCACTATCCAGACGCACTCATTAGCCCTACCCATACAGGGGCAACCGCCTATTGGGGATGGGATTGGCACGCCTACGAGCCGCTTATATACGAAACCGGACCCGTAGGCGAGATGCTGAACCCATCTCTATGGGCGGATGTGATGAGTTATTGCAACTTCCAATGGATTTCCGATTACACCTACGAAGCTATTATGGATAAGTTGATGATAGGCGAACGCACTACCGCTCTATCGGAGGAAGCGCAACGGGTTACAGACCGCTTGCTGGTCGTAGGCGCGATTAACCCCGATACAAACGAAGCTACCTTGTTACCGCTTCATATCCTACCGGATGCTACCGACTTCCATAACCGCTTCGCCGGGGGATATGCCATCGTTCTACGTGCCAATAATGGCAATGAGCTGGCACGCTATCCCTTCACTCCTTCCGGTGATTTCCATAAAGGACAAGGCGATGAACCTCCCATAGGGGAAAGTTCGGCATTACTTATTAATGAGTTTGTCCCCTGGGTGGAAGGCACAGCACGGGTCGAAATCGAAAACGGCGGTGTGGTCATTGGTGAAGTGAGTTCCGGAATCGTTACACCGACTGTCACCATCACCGCCCCTGCGCGTGGCACTCTGGTGAAGGGCAACCCCCAAGCAGAAGATGTAGTTGTATCCTGGGAAGCGAACGACCCTGATGGCGACGCACTTTCCTATTCCGTGCTTTACTCGGATGATAATGGTGTGAGTTGGAAACCCGTCGCCCTCAATGTAAGTACTACAGAAATTACAATCCCCTCCTCCATGGTAAGTGGTAGCAATACAGCACGGCTTCGGGTTATCGCCAGTGATGGCATTCGTACAGGCTACGACGATTCCGAACCCTTCACGGTGGAGAATCATATACCCACGCTTACGTTAATAGAGCCCGCGATTGACACCACGATTGTTCAGACACAAACTCTATTCCTGACTGCCGAAGTCTACGACAGCGATGATTCCACATTCGCTGATACCACTATTACGTGGTCATCGAACCGCGACGGGGTGATTGCCAACGGAGCGGAAAGCGCAGTAACGGGGTTAAGCCTGGGAACTCATTTGATTACGATAAGCGTGGACGATGGGGATGGGGGCGTGGTGTCACAGTCCATCGCCGTAGAAGTTGTTGGAGCGTTTGAGGAGTTACCCTCTGTACCAAATGGCTGGCTTGTTGACCCGTCCTCGCTGTTTTTCAATACCGCTAAAGGCATTACGGAACTGCCCTTAACAATACAAAATCAGGCGGGTCCCACTACGGATTTCGCATGGAGTGCAATAACCGATGTTTCATGGCTAAGCCTCAGCACAATGCAAGGGACAACACCCACTGATTTAACCGTTGCGCTATTACCGGATGGATTAACAGAGGGAACTTATAACGGCACGATTACATTCACCTCTCCTGATTTTCCTGAAAATTACACTCTTACAGTAGTAGCAGTGATTGAGGAAGGCGGGGCGGGGCAACGATTGTATCTGCCCCTCATTCAACGATAAAAGCGCACCATCTATAAGCAATAGGTGTGTGCAACGCACACACCTATCAACACTTTCTTACCTTTAGTAGGGTATAC
>CBKYSX010000484.1:0-4063 GCA_966690745.1 uncultured Ardenticatenales bacterium | reverse complement strand
CTTCAAATCGTATGAAGGCACCCTGCGGCAGGATTTAGCCGATTATCTGGTAGATTTGGCGGAACGGCGTGGCATTACCCTGTTGGGTCGCCCCGATATTCAGCTCGTTGCCACCCCCGGCATGAAACGGGGCGATATTCGGGTACAGGCGCAATTGGTAGATCGGACGCAGGCGGAACAGCATACCCGTCAGTTTACGCGCCCGCAAGAGCCGGTTGCTACCCCCTCGCGGGAAGTCACCGCCCCCGCCTACCTCGTGATGCGGGACCGCACCATCGCCGTGACAAAACCTTTTATCACGTTGGGGCGCAACATCAATAATGATGTGATTGTAGAAGAGGATGATGTCAGCCGCGAACACGCTTCGATTAAACTGCGCGGCGGGCATTATGTCCTCTCCGACCACCAGAGCGCGAACGGAACCCGCGTCAACGGGCAACGCATCAACGAGTGCGTTCTGCAAGACGGGGACGAAATCTGCCTCGCCGCCGTTTGCATGAAATTTCAACTGAAACGTTAACCCCATTCCTTATGACCATTACCCTCTTTGTTCTTAGAATTGTACTCCTTCTGCTGTTATACGGCTTTCTGGCGATGTTGGCGTGGCTGATTTGGCGGGAGTTGCGGCGCGGTGCTACCGCACCGGCACGGGTGGATACCACCAGTGTTCGCGGAGCGAGATTGACGGTTGTTGCCGCCGGAAAAAGCGGTTATAACGAAGGGCGGCAATTTCCGCTTGAAACGGTCACAACTCTGGGGCGTGACCTTTCCAATGATATCATCGTGACGGATGATTACGCCTCGTCGCGCCACGCCCGCATTGAGCGGCAGGAAGATGGACGGTTCTGGCTGGTGGATATTGGCAGTCGCAACGGAACGCGACTGAACGGGCGGCAAATTTTAGCCAATGACCCCATGCCCCTTGACCCCGGCGATGTAATTTCGATTGGGAGCGTTGAACTTAAAGTGAATTAGAGTGAAGAGTGGTTAGTGAAAAGTGAAGAGTGAACGGCTTACGGCACTACCTTCATAATCTTCACGTTTCTCATTTCTCGCTCGAATGGTTAGTACTCATCGGAAACCGGGTTTCTACCGTGGAAAACCCGGTTTCTTTTTTATTTCTGCGATGGGTAACGAGCCTATGATTACATACCACCCCCGTCCCCCGCGCTAAAGCGACGGGGCTAGATACATGTGCTTGCCATTCTGTCCCACGTCTCAAGGGCTAAGGATTACCCACATATATCATTTGATATGCAACCTAACCCCCAATCTTGTCTGGTAGGGGCATCGCTACGCGCATGTGCTATGCACACATCGGAATGCAGAGCGATGCACCCATCGGTAAAGACCCGCTCTCGTTCCAAAATAGGTCGGGGGTTGGCGGCAACGGCGGGCGGGTGTGCGCTCTGTAAGGGTAGTTCCACCATTCCGCCCACCCGCCCCTACTTCGATTTCCCCATATTGAACCCCTTGGATTTATGGGTAATCCTTAGCCTAAAAGGGATGCGGCTATAATTCTTTCCTGAGCCTTCCCCCTAACCATTCTCGCCGTTCACTTTTCACTCTTCACTTATCACTTGAAAAAAGCAACTGCGTTCCCCGGTGTGGCAGGTGGGTCCGGCGGGGGTGGCGCGGATGAGCAGGGCATCCTGATCGCAGTCGGTGCGAATGCTGACCACCTCGAGGACATTGCCACTCGTTTCCCCTTTGTGCCACAAAGTTTGACGGGAACGGCTCCAAAAAACGACTTCGCCCCGTTCTTGTGTTAATTGCAATGAGTCGGCATTCATCCAGCCCAGCATGAGAACCGTGCCGTCATTACTATCTTGAATAATCGCAGGGAGAAGCCCCTGTTCGTTCCATTTCAGGTTTGGGGTGCGTGTTGCGTGGTGCATGGTGCATGAACGGCAGTGGGAGCAGTATATACGCCTTTGTTCTCCACTCTCCCCTCTCCATTCTCCTCTCTCAAAAATAGCCTTCGGGTCCGTCCCAACCATATCGGGAAAAGTCTATACGGTCATCTTCGTTAAATGTTACCCCTTCGGCTTCCAATAATGCCCGTTGGCGGATAGCACCCATGTGGGCGTGGGAGGCGGAAATCCGCCCCTGCGCGTTAACCACCCGCCACCACGGAACGATTTTGGCTTCTTCCTCGGTCAGGGCGGCAAGGGCATAGCCCACCGCCCGCGCCCCGCGAATCGTTCCCGAAATCAAAATGGCAATCTGACCGTAGCTGGTCACTTCCCCTTGCGGAATCCGTTTCACCATTGCAATCGCTTTTTGGAAATAACTTTCCGCTTTTTCGTCCATCATCGTTACCCTTGCTATCGCTTAAAACGCACCGGAATTCCCCGTTCGTGTAAATAGGCTTTGACTTCTTCAATGGTTAAGTGCTTGTAGTGAAACAGCGTGGCGGCAAGGGCGGCGGAGGCGTGTCCTTCGTCCAATGCCTGCGCGAAATGTTCAATCCGCCCCGCCCCACCGGAAGCAATGACCGGAATGGTGACGGCATCGGCGACGGCGCGGGTCAGGGCAAGGTCGTACCCTTCGGTGGTGCCATCGCCATCCATAGAGGTCAGCAGAATTTCCCCTGCGCCCCGTGCTTCGGCTTCCTTTGCCCATGCTATCGCATCCAACCCTGTCGGGGTACGCCCCCCTGCCACATACACTTCCCACCCGTTGCTATCCGTCCGTTGGCGGGCATCTATTGCCACCACGATACATTGGGAGCCAAAGCGTTGTGCCCCGCGTGTAATCAATTCGGGGTCGCGTACGGCGGCGGAATTGATCGAAATTTTATCCGCCCCTGCCAACAACATCGCGTGCATATCTTCAACCGTGCTAATCCCACCCCCTACCGTAAAGGGAATAAAGACCTGATCGGCGACTGCCCGCACGACATCGCGCATGGTTTTACGTCCCTCGTGCGTGGCGGAAATGTCTAAAAAGACCAATTCGTCCGCCCCCGCCGCATCATAGAGTTTCGCCTGCTCTACCGGGTCGCCCGCGTCCCGCAATTCGACAAAGTTGATGCCCTTGACCACGCGCCCTTCGGCAACGTCCAGGCATGGAATGATTCGTTTGGCTAGCATAGTAGATTGATTGAGTATTGGGTATTGAGAATTGAGAAACGACAACGCCCAATGTTGGTTGTATTATCCTAAAAGGTGTCTACTCTGTCTACTCTATCTACTCTATCTGCTATCCTCCCACCGGCAGACACCTTGCCGACAAACATCATTAGAACAGGAGAACGGGTTAATCGTGGGTCTCCCATCCACCGTGCTTCACTTGTTCATCTTTTATCCCCCTTTTTGCCTACTCTCAAGTGGTCTACACACTTTTATCGAATTGGCTCTATCAAAATCGCACTCACCTCTTCTATAATTTGCAACCAAGAGAGTATTGAGCGGTGGGTATTGCGTATTGAGAAAACGACATAACAAATGGGTCGTTGCCGTTCTTCTCAATACGCAATACCCAATACCCGCGCCGTTCCTGCGTTCTGAGGTTTTTATGTTGATGATTCCTGTAGATTTCACCAGTGCGAAACCGATTTATCTGCAAATTGCCGACCATGTAACCACGGTGGTGCGGAACGGGCAATTGGCGGCGGGAACGCGCCTGCCCGCCAGTCGGAATTTGGCGGAGCAATTACAGGTACATCGTTCAACGGTGGTGAACGCTTATGAAGAATTGAAGGCGCGAGGCATCATCGAATCCCAGATGGGCAGTGGCAGTTATATCGCCACCAATTTGCAATCTATCACAATTCAACGCCGACACTATGCCGCGCCCCGCTTCGACAACCCCGATGCCCTGCTTGCCGACTTGTGGAAATACAACCGGGTAGAGGATGTGATTTCGCTGGCAATGGGACTACCTGCCGACGAGTTGATTCCGGTGGAGGAATTGGAAGGGGTGCGGGCAAGGGTGCTCCGGCGCGACGGTCCGCAGGTTTTAAATTACGAGGAGCCGCAGGGGTATTACCCGCTCCGTCACGCCATTGCTCAGGATTTGGCGCGGCACGGCATGGTGGTATCAGCCGACGAAATCATTA
>CBKYSX010000483.1:0-4070 GCA_966690745.1 uncultured Ardenticatenales bacterium | reverse complement strand
ATATACCCGAAAATCATATCAGCCAGTCTATCGTAGAGTTCGTGAAGTTGGTAAAACTCCATGCCCTTCACATTCCAGTGTGCCTGCTTGGTCTGGCTGTAGAGGTCGGTAATGTCGGCAAGTGCCTGATTCAGCAGGGTTGCGATTTCCTGACGGGTTTCATTGCTAAGGTCAATCCGGCTCGATGGTAATTTCATATGGTTACTCTCCTTTTTGTGTTTATGTCTTGTTCGACACTATTATAGCCACATACGGTCAATTTCTGTAGTTTGTGAATCACCCCTATTCAGAGGTCAACCCCCGTTATGCGTCATCCCCTGATTGCCCTGTTGCTCCTATTGATCGTTCTACTCGCCTATAGTGCCAGTATGAATCCTCAACGTATTGCCGCCGCACGCTTTGCTGAGATTGTTGTAAATTCCACAAATGATGTACTTGCTGATGATGGTAGTTGTTCGCTACGCGAAGCAATTTCTGCCGCCAACAATGATCAACCCTCCGGTTCTCTACCGGGCGAATGTAATGCGGGAAGTGGCGCAGATACAATTACCCTTCCCGCCGGAACTTATACGTTCACCTTAAATGGTGTCGAAGATGTCAATCTGGGGGGCGATCTTGATATTAGCGGCGACCTCACCATTGAAGGGGCAGACCGTGATACAACGGTTATCAATGCCGCCCATCTGGATCGGGTCGTGGAGGTTCTTACCGGAACAGTACTGATTCAGGATGTGACCATTACAGGGGGTCATGCCCTGAACGGGGATTCAGGCGAGGCGGGTGAGGATGGGGGCGGGGTTTACAATTCCGGTAATTTGCAATTCATACGTGCCATTATTCAGGACAATGAAGCCGGGTCGGGCGTAACGAACCGTAAGGGTGGGGATGGCGGTGGGATTTATAGTACTGGGCAGTTAAGTTTGATCCAGAGCCGTATCACCAACAATCGTGCGGGGGATGGCAATGCAGAAGGTGCGGGCGGAAATGGCGGCGGTTTACGAACCTTTGCCCAAACCACGCTGATTTACAGCGAACTTTCCCAAAATATCGCGGGCAATGGTGGGGATGGGTTACGGTGTGGGAATGGTGGAGCCGGGGGTGGGATTTATAGTAGTGCCAGTGCAACCTTTCAGATCAGTACTGTTTCCGGCAATCGGGCAGGGGCGGCGTGTGGCGGTTCCGGCAATGGGAGTAATGGCGGCGGCATCTTCCATGAAGATGGCACGTTGCTTATTGTGAACGGTACTGTTGCTGACAATCATGTGCCTGATTTTGGTCGCGGGGGTGGCATTGCCGGAAACGGAACGCTTGGCAATACGATTGTTGCCAATAATAGCAGTGGCGACGAATCCAATGATTGCGAGGGAACCCTTGCCGCGCCTGAAGGATATGTGCTATTGGAAAGCGAATCCGGCTGTTCCCTCATCGGGGATAGCAAAGGGGTGATTATCGGGCAAGACCCGGTGCTTGGGGCGTTAGCCGATAATGGTGGATTTAGTCATACTCATGCCCTTTTAGGGGGTAGTCCCGCACTGGATAATGGCAACTGCCTCTTTAATACCTTTGACCAACGGGGCTTGCCGCGTCCCGTAGATTTGCCGGGGTATCCCAATGCCGTCTTTGGGTGCGACCTCGGTGCGTATGAAGCGCAAACGGAGCCGCCTGTGGCAACCGCCACCCCGACAGCAACCGCCGAAGTTACGATAACTCCAACTGCCATACCCGACCCCACTTCATCGGCAACGGTGACAGCCACCACCACACCGTCCGCCACTGATACGCCAACCCCTACCGCTACGGGTACGCCGGGCGAAGCAACTCTCTATCTGCCATTAACTATGAGGGCAAAATAGTGACTCGTCCCATTCCGGCACTCGCTATCTGACCTTTTTCCGATTGTTGTTTATTGATTTCAAAGTACTGTTAAAGGTATGAGTAGCCCGAACCGTACCGAGCCATCGGACGCACCCCACTTGTCGTCGGCGGCGCGGCGATTGCTGGCACATTCCCGCCAAAATAATACTCCCGTCCTTTCTGCGATGGTGGTGAAACGCACTCGTCCGCGCCGGAAACGGATATGGAGTGCAATTCTGGCGGGGATTTTTGTCGGTGCCCTGCTCTCCGTAGGGTGGCACTTCGGTAATGGTTATCTACAACCAGTCACGATTGCCATGCCCGATATCTTCATTCCGCAGGTTCAATCCACGCCGACGGCTCAACCTACGGATGCAGAGTTTGCGGCGATGCTCCGCACTGAACTTGAAAACCAACGACGCACTAACAATGGCAGAGCGATTGTCAGTGCGCCGCCGCAAGCCGACCCGCCTGAACCCGACGCACCGCCCCTGCCTATCGCCACCCCTACACCTATTGCGGATACCAAGATACGCCCCCTTCCGTGGCCCTACACCCCCGCCCCCGCCCGCCCTGAAAGGATTTACGCCCGTCATGTGGGGCTGGATGCCGAGATTATTCCGGTAGGCTATTCGATTCGAGAAACCAACGGGGTGCTGGTACGAATTTACGAGGTGGCGCGGTGGGCGGCAGGCTGGCATACCAATTCGTCCCTGCCGGGATGGCAAGGCAATACGGTTCTGGCAGGACATCAAAATGCGTGGGGCAATGCTTTTCGCCCCGCCTTAAGTTTAGAACCGGGTGATTTTTTGTTTGTAGAAGCCGGGGGGATTACCTATTCTTATCTGGTAGTGATTAAAGAAATTATGCCCGAAACCAACGCTGAAGAGCGGTATGCCAACGGACGCTGGATTGCCCAAACGGAAGATGAACGCCTGACCCTCGTCACTTGTTGGCCCCCCGATGGGAACAGCCATCGCATGGTGATTGTGGCGATTCCCGCCAAGTAGGTGCGTGGTGCGTGATACGTGGTGCATGACTTTAGGCAAAGGCTCTCCGTTTTCTGAAAAGAACTTGTACACCACCCTTCATAACGGCTTCAGTAAGTTGTGATTGCGATAATGGGACGCAATACGCAATACGCAATACGCAATACGCAATACGCAATACGCAATACGCAATACGCCCAATGCCCCACACCTTCCGTCTCGGTTCCACCTCCTACGTATACCCCGCGAATCTCCTAACGAATGTGCAACAGCTGGCGGGAGTGGTGCAAGATATCGAATTTGTGCTTTTTGAAATGCCCGATGGCACCAGCAATTTCGGAGAGTTGGCAGAGGCGGAGGAGATGGCAACGATTGCCACCCACCATGAGATGACCTTTACCGTACATCTGCCTCGCGATCTATATGGCGGAAAGCAGTCCCCCGCCTTTGTGTTAGCGCAGAGGGTGATTGCCCTGACCCAGCCCTTAAACCCGTATGCGTATGTTTTTCATATTGAACATCGCCATCCCGGTTCGGCAGAATGGTATCAGGCAGGGCGGCAGGCAATTGAAGCCCTGTTGACACTGGTTCCGACCCCGCATTACCTCTGTTTGGAAAATTTAGAAAGTTATCCACCTGATTTGTTGGAGTCGTTCTTCACGGAATACCCAATAGCGCGAACGCTGGACATCGGGCATTTGTGGAAAGCCGGGCTAGAGCCGCTACCCTATATTCAACAATGGCTCCCGACCACGCGGGTGATTCATCTGCATGGAGTGGAGCGTAGAGAGGGCAAAATTTTTGACCATCTCTCATTGGCAACCATGGACATTGAGGAGCTACGCTCCGTCATGGCGGCATTACATGACTATTCAGGTGTGTTGACATTGGAGGTCTTCGAGGGTGATTTTTGGACAAGCATAGAGGCGTTGAGGCTTTTAGAGAACCACTAAACCCCGTCAAGAAAGCATTAAGGGTAGGGCAGAGGCACATCAAGAAAGTGTCAAGGTTTTTTGGAGCGGTATTTTTGGGTACCCCGATTTTTACATCACAACAGAGCAAAACAAGCTCAAAATAGTACACTTAAATTTTTTATTTTTCACTTTCAACCGCAAAAACATTACGAATATGAAATAAATCTATCATTTTTATTTTACCAATAAATGAACTCTAAGATTGTCCGTCCCCTTTTGGATGCCACCCCGCACAGGAGTAGAATCGAATGTT
>CBKYSX010000482.1:0-4092 GCA_966690745.1 uncultured Ardenticatenales bacterium | reverse complement strand
GGATCGTGGCGGTTTCCCCCGGCGATGGCTTTGATGAAGTGTTCCAAAGTTTGGGGGTGGGACAATTGATTGGCGGGGGGCAGAGTATGAACCCCAGCACTGAAGATATTCTGAAAGCTGTAGAAGGGTGCGCCGCCGATACCGTGATTGTGTTGCCCAACAACAAAAATATCATTCTTTCTGCCAATCAGGTGCATGACCTGACCGGTAAAACCGTACATGTTCTACCGACCCGCACCGTGCCGCAAGGGATTGCGGCGGTAATGGCATTCAACTATACCGCCTCCGCCGAAGCCAACCTTGAAGCGATGCAAGAAGCTGTAGCACATGTGCAAACGGGCGAAGTAACCACCGGCATTCGCACCACCAGCGTAGACGGGGTTGCCGTGACCGAAGGGGATATTATCGGGATTCTGAACGGGAAACTGGTCGTATCCACCAAAACCCCGTTGGAAACGGTGCGCGGGTTGTTAAGTAAAATTGACTTGAGCCAATACGAAATTGCAACCTTCTATTACGGCGACAACATGACCGAAGAAGAAGCCAATGGCGTATTGGACACCCTGCGCGATGAATTTGACGGGGTAGAAATGGACCTCTATCGCGGGGGGCAACCGATGTACCACTTTATTTTCTCGGTCGAATAACAGACGGACGAGCAGGGCAATCGGCGCGGGTTTGCTCCGATTGCCCTCTTTTTTCTCTCAAAACCTTATGGCAAAACGAACCATTATTGTCACGGACAGCACGGCTGACCTGACCCCAGAAGAAATCAAAAAATATGATGTTCAAGTGGTTCCCTTGAACATCCATTTTGGTAGTGACACCTATCAAGACACGCCGGATGCGTTATCGCGGGAGCGTTTTTTTGAGCTACTCGCCGATTCTACGTACCGTCCGACAACCTCTTCGCCCACCATCAGCACTCTGCGCGAAGTGTACGAAGATGCCAGCCGCGTCGCCGACAACATCATTTCGATTCATATCAGTTCGAAATTGAGTGATACGGTGCGGCGGGCGCGACAAGCCAGTGAGTCGCTGTTGGGCAAATCGAAAATTCAGGTCATTGACAGCGAAGTCACCAGTGTGGGACTTGGAATTTTGGTCAAAACCGCCGCGGAAATGGCGCAACAGGGTGTTTCCGCAGATGAAATTGTCCGCACGATTCGGGGCATGATTGACCATATTTACGTGGTCTTTTTCGTCGAATCCCTTGACTTTTTGGAACAGGGCGGGCGGATTGGTAAAGCGCAGGCATTGTTGGGAACCATGCTCAATATCAAACCGATGCTTATTTTGGAGCAGGGAGAAATTGAGCCATTGGAAAAAGTACGCACCCGCGCCCGCGCCCTTGATAAATTAGCGGAATTTGTCTCCGAGTTTGGGGAGGTTGAATCGCTGATTATCATGCAACATCACAGCGACCCCGAAGAAATTAACAGCTTGATAGAGCGGATCAAACAGGTACGCACCGACAATGTGCCAATTCATCTGGCACAATACGGTCCTGTACTTGCCGCCCACATCGGACCGGATGCACTAGGGATTGTGGTACAGGAAAGCCCCCAACATTACGGCTGGGAGTAAGATAGAATTACGTAGTGCGTATTTCGTAGTGCGTAAACGGCATGGGTCGTCGTCGTTACGAAATACGCACTACGGAATACACAGTAATTACATCGGGGTTAGTTGCAGAATTATTGTTACCCTAAAACTATTGAATTTATCGGTAGAACCCCGTACTATGGGGCATTCTTCTTTTCATCTTACCTTTTACCTTCCATCTTCATTCGTCGGGGTTGGTATCAAGCCCGACAGTAGGTCGCCCCCATGATTCGGATTGTCACCGACAGTTCCGCCGACATCCCCAGGCATGTTGCAGAAGCCCTGGATATCACCGTTGTTCCCCTCATCGTCACCTTCGGCAACGACAGCTTCCGCGAAGGCATAGATATTTCCAGCGATACCTTTTACGACCGTTTATTGAAAGAGCATCCCAAACTGCCCAAAACAGCAATCCCCGCTCCCTATGACTTTGAGAAAGTCTATCGTCCGATTTTGGAGGATGGGGACGAGATTATTTCGATTCACCTTTCCTCCTCCTTGAGTGCGCTCCACAACTTGGCGGCGACGACAGCAAAAGAGTTAGACCCATCGGGCGAACGGATTACTGTGATAGATAGCCGTAGTGTTTCGATGTGTCTGGGGTGGACCGCGATTGCCGCCGCCGAACTGGCGTTACGCGACGAAGAAAAAGAGGATATTGTCGCCCACATCCATGACATGATTCCCCGTCTGCGGATTCCGAGTTTTCTGGACACACTGGAATTTATCAAGGCAGGGGGACGGATCGGCAGTGCCGAAGCGATGTTAGGAACGGTACTGGACGTGAAACCGATTCTCCATCTGGAAGATGGCTCGGTGGCTCCGTTGGAAAAGGTACGTACCCGCACCAAAGCGATTGACCGTTTAGTGGAATTGGCGCGGGAACTGGCTCCCTTTGATGACCTTGCCGTGATGCACACCCACGCCCCTCAACTGGCAGAGGAATTGGCACGGAAGTTAAGTAGTATTCATCCGCGCGGCAATATCTTGATTGCCGAAACGGGCATCGTGATGGGAACCCACACGGGACCCAATTCGCTGGGGCTGTGCGGGGTGGTAGCACACGGGTAGATTGATCACGCAAAATTAGTGGCAGGAAGCGGAAAACAGAAAGCGGAACGGCCGTTTGAATCCGCTTTCTTCTTTCCGCTTCCTGGATTCACTAGCAGGACGAATTCAGTCTATAATACTCCGACACCTATAGAAAAAATGTTGCAGTGCCGCCCTTTTTACAGGTAGATAGTGGCAGGGCAATTTCCCCGGAATGATGCGTTCCCATTACGATAAGTTGTTCAAAATTCTGAAAGCAGAACAAAACAAGGGCTATACCAATCAAGCCGTGATTGGCGGGTTGGAAGGCTTCTTGAGTTTTTGGTTGACCGAAGCCCGCAAAGCGGCGAACACACCCCAGGATCGCGCTCAGGTGGAAGATGTGGCGACCCAATTGAACGGGTATGCGGCGTTGTCTACGGAAGAGCGCACCCGCAAAGTTCAGTATTTGTTTGAGCGATTGGGCGCAGGAAACAGCACCCCAGCCCCCACCCCCCACCAGGCAGGGGGCGAACGTGAAACAGGACGCAGGACGCAGGATGCAGAAAGGTCGCCCCGTGATGAACGCGGAGCAAGGGGAAATGGGAAACGGGAAACGAACCCGCACCGCCCGACCTCTGCTTCTGAAGGAGAACCACGCGACGGCACCCCGAATCGCCCCCGCAATGAAGGACGCGGCGGGCAAAACGCACGGAGTTATCCGCCAGCGACCGGCGAGCGTGAATCGCGCGATGATAGGCGTGGAACGCAGGACGCAGGACGCAGACAGCCAGAAAGCGGAAAGCAGAATACCGGCGAACCGCGATGGCAAAGGGAAGATCGGGGAAACGCCAAACGGGAATCCCTATCCCCCCCGCCCGCCCAACAAAGCGGGCGACGGGACAAATCTTTTGAGAGTGGAACGCCACCGATGAACGAGGGCAACCGTCCGGCACAAGAGCAACGGCGGGAGACTTCACCGCGCCCCACAGAAATTGCGCCTGTATCGGAGCGCAATCGTGCAGAAACTGCCGTTGCCGCCGCGCCGCGCCCCGGCGCACCGCCCGCATTGGCTCCGGCGGAATTACGCGCCGCCCGTACAACGCCGGAACTGCCCCGCGAACGTCCGCGCACCCCCATCCCCCCTTTTCAACGGCGGGGATGGTCGCCGGAAGAGATGCAACGCGCTGAACGGGAACTGGACCGTCCGATTACGACGATTGCAGGGGTTGGCACGGTAAAAGCCGAAAAGTATCAACGGTTGGGCATTGTCACGGTGCGGGATTTGCTGTTGCATGTCCCCTTTCGCTATGAAGATTACACAATACTCAAAACCATCGCGGAATTGATGTATGGGGATGAGGTAACGGTGGCGGGGGTGGTACAGGATGTTAATCTGTTTAAGACCCCGCGCGGAACTGTGACCGTTACTGCCAAAATCAGCGATGGTACGGGGAC
>CBKYSX010000481.1:0-4109 GCA_966690745.1 uncultured Ardenticatenales bacterium | reverse complement strand
GTAGCGACCTGGTAGCCGTATTGCGCTCCCTCTTCAATGCGGTCAATAGTGCCCAATATGTTCGTGCCTATTCCTACTGGGAAGCGGAAGCGGAAGGGTTGGCTCCCTTTGAAGAGTTCGCGGCGGGCTATGCCACTACACAGGCAGTCCAATTGGAAACGGGCGAAGTGATAAGTGATGCCGGGGCGGGGCAATTGTTCTACTCAGTCCCTGTCACCCTGACGGCTCAAAACAGCGACGGAACCACGCAAACCTTTGTCGGTTGTTATGTCCTCCATCTCTCCCAACCCGCCATTCAGGCAACACCCCCCTTCCAACCGTTGGCGATTCGCTCTGCGACGATTGAAGAGGTCGGTACTGCCGACGAAGCGGCGACAATGATGGCAACCGTGTGTCAGCAATAAACCAATAAAAAGAGCGGTGGGAACCTCTCCACCGCTCTTTTTTTGAACATAGATTTACTGTAGGGAGTTAAGGTGACGTACATACGCATGGCGACTTGTGGCTGTGCGATTGTAGGTATTACCGAATCTGCCTTACTACCCACACCTCCGCCTCATCCTTCGTCTTAATTCGTGCCTGTGCCTGCTGTTCCTTCAACCCTTCCAACAACTCCCCAATTCTTTTGCCCTGCAACCCGGTTAATTCCATGACCTCATGCCCGTTGAGCAAGGGTGTAACCCGCACAAACCGTTCCGGCTCATCAAAATAGGCACTCCACAAATATTTCACCACCTCTATCACCGTAGCACGGTCTGCCGCAAAGGCTTTACCCCGTTGGTCGGCAATCGTATGAATACCGAGGTCTACGCCGAGGTCACCCGTCGTGCGGAAAAAGCGATAAATGGTTCTGCTCCGTGGCGGTAAATGGTTGGTGAATTGGAGGGGGCGCAGATGGTACAGCACCATATCGGTAGCATATTCCACCGCTTTTGAAGGGAACTTCCAGCGCACCATCAGCGGTTCTATCAAGTTTGCCCCTACCTCGTCATGCGAATAGAAGTGAATTCGCCCGTCTTTGCCTACTGTGCGTGTGGCGGGTTTGCCAATATCGTGGAGCAACCCGACATGTTTCAGCAACAGCCATCGCGGAAGCTCAAACGCAATGTCCTTTTCCAAATGGGCAAACACCGATTCCCGAAACCGCGACAGCAACCCCGTTTCCCAAATCGGATCATCGGGGGCAAGCAATTTTTCAATCGCGTTCAGCACCAACAACTGATGGTCAAAAACATCATGGGCGTGGGGCGGCGATTGTGTCACCCCTTTACAGCCAACCAATTCGGGCAAAAGCACATCCAGAACCCCGATGGTATCCAGCAAGCGTACCCGCTCCGTTGCATTCTGCGGAGCCAGCAACCGCATCCACTCTTCCCGTACCCGCTCCATCGCAATCTGCGCCAGCCCCGGTGCGGCTTCTTTCATCAATTGCAGGGTGGAATCAGGGATGGTAAAACTGTGTGTTGCCAGAATCCTTACCCCGCGCAAAATCCGTAGCGGGTCATCGTTCAATGAGTGCGGACCGGCGGGATGCAATTCGCGGGCGGTTACGTGCGCCGCCCCGCCCGTCGGGTCAACAATCGTGTTGGTGGTCGGGTCCAGGGCAATCGCATTAATGGTGTAATCGCGTAACCGCAAATCCTCTTCCAACGACGTGCCATCGCCCGTATCGTTGGGTCCGCGGAAGGTGGCGACATCCAGCCAGAGGGGTTTTCCGTTATAAGAAAGCACCACCCGTCCCACTTTGCGTACTTCATCCAGCACCACAAACGAACCATTCAATTCCCGCGCCAATCGCCGCGCCCACTGCAACCCATCGCCTCCCAAAACAATATCAAAATCTTTGATGGGGCGTTCCAACAACAAATCCCGCACGACCCCGCCCACCAGCCATGCGGGTTGTTGTGCAGATTGTAAGTGGCGCAGGGCTTCAGCGATAGGCGGTGGAAGGTGGAGGGATGGAAGGGTCATGAGTTGTTAAAAAACTGCGTCCTTGTGCCGTGAAGATGGATTCTCCCTCTGGGGAGTAGGGGGTGGGTCGCCGTTGCCGTTTATGCACTATGCACTATGCATTATAAATTTACCTATGTGCTACCAGATTCATCCCATCTTCCGTCCGCCTAACAATAACAGGTCTGCCCAATCGAGATGATCATAATCGTAAAAGAGCATCCAAACTTCATCGAAGGCAGAAAAGGGTAGGACAATCTGATGGAGGTGCGCTTCTATGGTTGTTCGCTGTACCTGTGGCGATGTAACCCGAATTAACAACATTAAGCCATCCGGCGCATCATAGTTAAAACTGAGTGGTGCCTTCTTCAGCAGACTGCGATTCAATGCATCCAGCAGTTCTTCTGTGGTGGTAATCGGATGGAAGTCAGAATAGGCACGTCCATTCAGAAAACGTGCCTCCTCCTCATTATGATACAGATGGGTCACTTCGACCCCGATCCGCCGCCCCCATTCATCCATAGCAAAAAAATCGGGGCGTTCCCGTTGTTCATAAATGGCTAAATCCCGTTCATACTTAAGTCGCATCGCACGGATGAACATCAGCATGGCGGCACGTTCCAGCCTTGCCTTATCCTCACGCATTGTTCCAAGTCAGGTGGGGGTCTTTGTCAGATTCTCAACCATACCCCTTTCATTGGTGTAGATGATACCGTAGGCGGCGCATGGCGTAAAGAAAGCCGTAGCCGTTTCCATGAACCTTCACGTTGCGTATAATTCGCAAAGTTAGAGAGCATGGGGTACAACTTCCCCCGCTCTCTACATGAAAAAGGATGGTCGCAATGGCGACAATGACTTGCCCTCACTGTCAAAAACTAATGAAATCCGCCGTGCGTTGTCCCTACTGTCAAAAGCGAATCTTCGCCGAATTAACCATGAAGCAACGCCTGGATATGGACCCCGAATTGCGCTTTGGTATGAATGCCATGTGGCAACAATTGGGCTTCATCGTCGGAATGTTATGGGTGGTGGGGATTTTGTGTTCAACGTTGGTCAGATGGCTTTAACAGACTATAACTATGGTATGCAGGACGCGGGACGCAGAAACGACAAACACGTAACACAGAGGAGCGAAGACACAGAGGAAAAGTAATATTGCCGTTCTTTGTGAACTTTGTGCCTCTTCGTGTCCTTTGTGTTATCCATAAGACGTTGCCGTTTCTGCGTCCTGCGTCCCGCTTTCTGATAAAGGAGGTCAGTGTGGACTTTCAACTGTCGGAAGAGCATCGGCTCATCCGCGATACGGTACGACAAATCGGGCGTGAACTGATTGAACCAAACGCCAAACATGTAGATGAAACGGGGGAATTCCCCTACGACAATTTCAAAGCATTAGCGGAAGCCGGATTTATGGGGTTGGTCTATCCCGAAAAATATGGCGGAGCCGGGGCAGATACCGTTTCCTATGTGATTGCCACCGAAGAAATCGCCTACGCCTGCGGTTCCACCGGCTTAACGTACGCCGCCCATATTTCGCTAGCATGTGCGCCGTTGTATTACTTCGGCACCGAAGAACAACGGGAAAAATACCTCACCCGCCTGTGTAGTGGCGAAAGTTTTGCGGGCTTTGGGCTAACCGAGCCGCAAACCGGGTCGGACGCACGCGGCTTAAGAACCCGTGCCGTGCGCGATGGCGATGAATGGGTCATCAACGGGCAAAAGATGTGGATTACGAGCGGCGGAATTGGCGATTGGGTCATCGTTGCCGCCGTCACCGACCCCGAAAAAGGGTCAAGCGGCATTACCAATTTTATTGTTGAAAAAGATGACCCCGGCTTTATCGTCGGTAAAAACGAGCCGAAAATGGGCTTGAAAGGCTCTGTCACCTCCAGCCTTTTCTACGAAGATGTGCGCGTTCCCGATTCGCGGCGGGTGGGTCCTGTCGGGCAGGGATTCAAACAATTTATGAAAACGTTGGATGGTGGACGAATCTCAATTGGCGCAATGGCGTTGGGCTTGGGTCGCGCCGCTATGGAAAAATCCATCGAATACGCCAAACAACGGGAAGCCTTTGGTCAAACCATTTCTAATTTCCAAGCCATCCAACACAAATTCGCGGACATGGCAACCGAATTAGAAGCGGCGCGGTTATTGCTCTA
>CBKYSX010000480.1:0-4114 GCA_966690745.1 uncultured Ardenticatenales bacterium | reverse complement strand
GAGCCGGAAGACATCGGTTCAATACCGCCATCATCGGTGCGAATCTGGAAGAGCATCAGGTCGCTCTCATCGGAGAGTTGAAGCGAAAACCAATCCCACCCGACGGCGTTTTCCGCGAGCGAGGAAGTTCCGTATTCATGGTCTTTCCACGATAACCCTGTCACTTCATAGGACTCCCCCTGTACGGTAACAGTTCCGGTGGTTTGTAAACGGGTCTGGGAGTAGTAGTAGCTGGCGTTACCTGCTTCGGCAGATTTCGGCGATAACCCGTTATTGCCATGGCGCACAGGCTCTTTGAGCGCAGTCATCGTAAAATCAACGGCTACCTCATCAGCAACCGCCCGCATTTGATAGACCCCCGGCTCTGTTTCTTGTACGCCCCAATCATCCAACCAGACCGCATAAGGACTGGCAGTCGCCCCAGCCGCGCCAGCCGCCCCCCGTTGGAAACGCTCATTATCGTAAAATTGTCCTGCCTCCCCATCCGTCACGGTGAAGTGTGCCATGTAGATATCATTCGTGGCGAAATCGGCGGTGCGTTCGGGTGCATCGGGGGTCAGAGCGCGGCGGAAGATGGTAAATTGGAAGCCAAAGGGTCGTCCGTCAGCGGTCTGAATATTGCCTGTGTAATACCACCATTCGGTTTGATAGTCGGGGTGTGCGCCAAAGGCATCGGGGAAGGTCATACCATTGGGGTCGGTAACAAGGGCGAACCCGGTGGGGTCGGGGGGGGCATCGTTAGGCGCAATCAGATTCGCGCTGACCTCTGCGGCGGTTGGCGCGGGACGCAACCACGCCCACAACCCCGCTCCTCCTATGAGAATGATTAGTCCAATTATCAACCATTGCCAGCGTGACATTCGCCTTTATCCTTGTTCGGGTTACACTTTGAGGGAGTGTCGCAACTCCACAGCGTCGCTACGCACACACAGTGGACTCCCAGCCGTTGATTTAAGAAGTGTAGCCAACTTCTTCAAAATAGCGGGTGAAGGATGTCACCGCTTTGTCATCCTATCCTTACCGAAGGTTGTTCTCGCTATCAATTACTCACTCTTATCACCAACACTAAACCCCTGCGAAGGGGATTGGGCGAAATGAGAAACGAGAATAGGGCATTATTGCTGTTGTCATTTCCGTTCACGCTTCACTAACCACTTGTCACGAATCACTCCCATGGAACGCGACCGCTTAAGCGACCAAATCCACCTGCTCGGCGATATGCTGGGCGATACGATTATCGAACAGGAAGGCAACGACCTGTACCAAAGGGTTGAGCAAATCCGCGCCTACGCCAAAGCACACCGCAAGGGGGATGGGGCGGCGGGCGAATCCTTACTGGATTTGGTACAGAGCTTACCGCTTGCCGAGGCACGGGGGGTGGTAAAAGCCTTTGCCACCTATTTCCAGTTGGTTAATCTGGCGGAAGAAGAAGAACGGGTACGGGTGTTGAAACGGCGGGCGGGCGATGCGGCACAACAGGGCAAGGTTCTGCCCGAAACGATAGCGGCGGCGGTACGCACCTTAAAAGCAACGGGTGTCACCGCCGATGAAATGCAGGGTTTCTTAAATCATCTATTGGTTATGCCTGTCTTTACCGCCCACCCCACCGAAGCAAAGCGGCGCACCGTTTTGAATAAATTAGACCGGATTCACGATTTGTTGGATATTCTGGATTTTCGGATTCAGCCCGCACCCGAACGTGCCGAGACTGAAAATGCCCTGCGCGAAACGGTTGCCTCACTATGGCTCACCGATGAAACCCGCCCCCGCCCCCCCACCGTGCTGGACGAGGTACGGAACGGATTATTTTATTTTGAAAACACTCTCTTGCGCCTGATTCCTGCGCTTCAACAGACCCTCCGCGCCGAATTAGAAGTCGCATACCCCGATTATGCCTTCACGATTCCCAATTTTCTTCGCTTTGGCAGTTGGATTGGCGGCGACCGGGATGGTAACCCCTTTGTCACCATCAAAATCACAGAAGAAACCCTCCGCGAACACAAAAATCAGATTTTGCGCGGCTATCGGCGGGCGTTGGATGAATTGCATGGCAATTTGAGTGTGTCAGAACGGTATGGCATTTCGGCAGAGCTTGCCGCCAGTTTGGAAGCGGATGCGGCAATGTTCCCCGACCGTGCCGAATTTGTAGATGAACGGTACCCCGGCGAACCCTATCGCCAGAAGATGCACTATATCTATGCCAAACTCGGCGCAACGTTGGAAGACAACCAGCGTCCGTGGCGGACAGAACGGTTGCCCCGCGAACAAATCTACATGAATGCCGATGAGTTTCGCGCAGATTTGCACCTGGTACAGGCAAGTTTACGCGGATTGCAGGGCGGTGACCGGTTGGCAGAGGGCAAGTTGGGAATGTTGATTTTGCAAAGCGAGATATTTGGTTTTCATCTCGCCTCGCTGGACCTACGCCAACATGCCGAACGGCATACAGCGGCATTAAGCGAAATTCTGGCAAAATACGGGGTTGCCCACTACTTTGCAACCTGGGGCGAGAGCCGCAAGGTAGAGTTATTGACCCGCGAATTGCTGACACGCCGCCCCTTTACCCCTGCCCGTCTGCCCTTTAGCGATGAAACCAACGAAACGGTAGAGTTGTTCCGCTTGATTCACCGCGCCCATGAACGGGTCGGCACTGCCGCGATTGACACCTATATTATCAGCATGACCACCGGGGTCAGCGATTTGTTGACCGTTTTGCTCTTCGCGCAGGATGCGGGGGTCGCCGATGATTTGGATATTGTGCCGCTTTTTGAAACGGTGGCAGACCTTCACGCCGCGCCCCGCATTATGAGCGAGTTGTTTGCCAACCCTGCCTACCGCCAGCATTTGGAAACGCGGGGACACCATCAACAAATCATGATCGGGTATAGTGATAGCAATAAAGACGGGGGCTATCTGACTGCTAACTGGGAGCTGTATCTGGCGCAGGGCGCGTTGGCGCAAACCTGCACGGAACACCATATCCGGCTGACCCTCTTTCACGGGCGGGGTGGTTCGGTCGGGCGGGGCGGGGGTCCGGCGAACCGGGCGATTCTGGCGCAACCCGCCGCCTCGGTACGTGGACGTTTCAAATTAACTGAACAGGGCGAGGTGATTACCAATCGCTACGCCAATCCGGTACTGGCACACCGTCATCTGGAGCAGGTGGTACATGCGGTGTTACTTACCAGCCGCCCCGAAACCGCAGAGCAAGCCGTTCAACCGGAATGGGTGGATGCGGTAAAGGAAATGTCGGTGCTTGCGGAAAAAGCCTACCGGACGTTGGTACATGACAACCCTCATTTGATTGCCTATTTCCAACAGGCGACCCCGATTGCCGAAATCGGGCAGTTGAATATCGGGAGCCGCCCCGCCAAACGCAAAGCCACCACCGGTATCAGTGATTTACGGGCAATTCCCTGGGTTTTTGCATGGACGCAGAGCCGGGTTGCCCTGCCGGGGTGGTACGGGTTGGGCACTGCCTTGCATCAATGGGCGGGAGAGGATGAAGGTCGGTGGACCTTACTGCAAACCATGTACCGTGAGTGGCGGTTCTTCCGCTCGATGATTGACAATGCTCAGATGTCTATGCGAAAAGCCGATTTGTTGATTGCAGGCGTTTATACTACCCTCGCCGCGCTGGAGGTACGGGATGCAATTTTCCCGATTCTCCGCGCTGAATTTGAGCATACTGAGCAACTCATTCTGCGGCTGACCGGGCAAAAAGATTTACTGGAAAACGAGGGTTGGCTCCACCGCTCCATTCAGGTACGGAACCCGTATATTGACCCGATGAACTACATTCAGGTCGCCCTATTGGAGCGTCTGCGGGATAGTGAGGATGATGAAGAACTCGCCGCCCTGCGCGATGCGATTTTGCTGAGCGTCAATGGGATTGCGGCGGGCTTGCGGAATACGGGATAACCCCACCCCACGTTCCACCCCTCGAACGACACGAGGGTTTGCACATGGGGTTACAAACTCGCCACCCTTTTCAAGGGTTTTTCCTTAGAACTTTTATATTCGCTTACGATTCAACCCTTAGCAGGGGTGACATGGTGGTAGATCCACGTTTCGGCGCGAACGACATGCGCCTGCACATGGGGCTATTACAATT
>CBKYSX010000479.1:0-4125 GCA_966690745.1 uncultured Ardenticatenales bacterium | reverse complement strand
CAACGCGCCGAAACGGGCAAGCGTGGCATGAACCGCCCCTTGAATCGCTTGCCCGTCCGTCACATCGGCTTGCACTAACAACACTTCCGCCCCCATCGTTTCCAATGCCGCCACCATTTCCTGATGGTCGGGGCGGGGGGCAGAACGGCTGGTCAGCACCAATCGGGCGCGAACGCTCCCGGCAAGGTATTGGGCGACTTCCAGCCCGATGCCGCCCAACCCGCCTGTAATCAGGTAGACCCCGCCCTCGCGCAAACGGGGCAGAACATCGGGCGCAGAGGGGAGCGGGGTCGCTTCATACTGTTGCACCCAACGGTCATAGCCGCGATAGGCAATCACCCCATCCGTAATCGGGGCGCGAACTTCCGCCAGCAACTGATCCAGCAACTGTTCCGCTTGCCACGTTCCCAACGGTGGGATGGTCAAATCAAGGCTCTGGCACGTTACCTCTTCATATTCTTGAGCAATTACCTTCACCGCGCCCAGCAAGGTTGCTTTGGCGGGGTCGAGGGTGCTTTCGGCGGCAACCGATTGCATATCGCTAGAAAAAACGCGCAGAGTGACAGCCCGTTTTTCCGCCTGCCGCGCCAATGCCTGCGCCACGTACAACAGGCTGTAAAAGCCTGTTTGTTGGATGGCTTCGGCATGGGCAACCGGGTCAGAGGGTGTAGCAGATGCGGTTACATTCCAGAAATGGAGAATCGAACCGACCGCGACCCCACATTGCGCCACATCCCGCAGAAGTTGGTCATAATGGGCGGGGTTGCCGGGGTGCAGGGTGTATTCGGTTGGCGCGGTTTGGACGTACTCTGCCCCCTGTTTTACCATGACCACCGTTGCACCGCCTTGCGTTAAGCGGTCCACCAATCGTGCGCCCACGCCGGTGTCATCCATAAACAGAAGGGAAGCACCCTGTAGGTCGGTGGCGGTAACGGGCGGCAAGGTGCGCTTCCACGAAGGAATGTAGAACCAATCATTAAGCGCGTTCTTTTGCGGGCGGGTGGTGCCCTCTTCATCGGCAACAGGTTGAACGTTCGGGTTGCCCGGTTCAATCCAGTACCGTTGCCGTTCCCACGGATAGGTCGAGAGCGAAACGCGGAACCGTTCTTCGTGGCGGTAATAATTATCCCAATCGAACTCCACCCCCGCCATCCACAATTGCCCCAGCGTGTTCAGCAAAAAGGCATGATTCGATCCTTTTGCTTCGGGGTGGCGCAGAGAGGCAAGAACGGTCATGCCGTTGGCATCGGGGTGGCGACCGGCAAGGGTTGCCAATGTGCGTCCCGGACCAACCTCCAGCAAAATACGGTTCGGCTCTTGCGCCAACGTGCCAACGCCATCGGCAAAGCGCACTGCTTGCCGCAGGTGGGTGGTCCAGTAGGTCGGGTCCGTGGCTTGTGCATCGGTAATCCATGTTCCCGTGACATTCGAGACAAAGCGAATCTGGGGTGCTTTGCGTGTTACACCCCGCACCTGCGCCGCAAACGGCTCCAAAATCGGCTCCATCATCGCGGAATGGAAAGCATGGGAGGTATGAAGCGGGCGGGATTGGATGCCTTTTGCTTCCAATTGCGCCGCTAATGTCTCAATTGCCTCGGTGGGCCCCGATACTACGCATCGGCTCGGCTCATTGAGAGCCGCCAGATTCAGGTCGGCATTGAGATAGGGGTGGATTTCCTGTTCGGAGAGGGGCACTGCCAGCATGGAGCCACGCGGCAACCCTTGCATGAACTTGCCACGCACCGCCACCAATTTGAGCACGTCGTGCAGAGAGAAGACCCCTGCCAGACACGCCGCTACATATTCACCAATGCTATGCCCGATCATCGCAGAAGGCTGTACACCCCATTCCATCCACAATTTCGCCAGGGCATATTCCACCACGAAGAGGGCGGGTTGGGTGATGGCGGTTTGCACCAGTTGGTCGGCGACGGTGGTTGCATGTTCTGAAAGCAGAATCGTCCGCAAATCCAGCCCCAGATGAGGCTTCAACAGGGTGGCGCATTCATCCACAATGGCGCGGAAGGTCGGCTCTGCCTGATAGAGGTCCCGCGTCATATCGGGGTATTGCGACCCCTGTCCGGAGAACATAAAGACCACAGGACGCGCCACCCCTTTGCGAACGCCGGAGGGTAGATTCCCGCTTTCGAGGGCAGTGATCGCCTCTTGCACGTCCCGCGCCACAATGGTGCGGCGATGGTCAAAGGCTTTGCGCCCGATGTGCAAGGTGTAGCCCACATCGGCAAGATTTAAGTCGGGGTTTTGGCGCAATCGTTCGGCAAGGTTGGCGGTGGCTTTGTCCAGTGCGGTCGCGGTTCGCGCCGACAGACTTACGAGTTGATAGGGGCGGGTGGATTGGGAGCCGCGCCGCGCTATTGAATCGGGAACTTCTTCCAAAATCGCATGGGCATTGGTGCCGCCAATGCCAAAGGAACTGACCCCCGCCCGGCGCGGATACGCCCCTTTTGCCCATTCTTTGAGTTCATTCACCACATAAAAGGGGCTGTTCGGGAAATCCAGTTGCGGGTTCGGGTTCTTAAAGTGCAAGCTGGCAGGGAGTTTTTTGTTTTTAAGGGCAAGGGCGGCTTTGATAAGGCTGGTTACCCCCGCCGCCGCGTCTAGGTGTCCCACATTGCTTTTGACGGAGCCGATGCCGCAGAATTGTTTGCGGTCGGTTTCGGCGCGGTATGCCTGCGTGAGTGCCTGAATCTCAATCGGGTCGCCCAGAGGGGTAGCAGTGCCATGCGCTTCGACATAGCCAATGCTCTCCACAGGCACGTCCGCCATCGCCAGTGCTTCGCTGATGACTTCCGCTTGCCCGGTCACGCTCGGCGCGGCATAGCTGACCTTTAATGAGCCATCATTATTGATAGCAGAGCCTTTGATGACGGCGTAAATGTGGTCGCGGCTGGCAATCGCATCTTCCAGCCGTTTCAGCACGACCACCGCCACCCCACTGTTGAAGATCGGTCCTTTACCCTGCGCGTCAAAGGTGCGGCATTTGCCATCGGGCGAGGCAACCCCCCCCTCTAAGTAGAGATAGCCCGCTTTGCCCTGTGCGTGAACGGTAGCACCCCCCACCAATGCCATATCACATTCCTCGTTCAACAGGCTCTGGCAGGCAAGGTGGGTCGCCACCAGCGAGGTCGAACAGGCACATTGCAGGGTGTGGCTCGGTCCCTTCAGGTTCAATTTGTAGGAAACACGGGTCGTCAGGTATGAATTGTCATTCCCGACCTGAATTAACACCTTGTTGGTCGGGGTCATCAGATGAGGGTTGGTGGCGATGTTCAGTACCAAATAGGTGTCCATCGCCGACCCGCCATAGACCCCGATGGACCCCTCAAAGCGGTCGGTGTCGTAGCCCGCATCTTCCAACGCTTCCCATGCCACTTCCAAAAAGTGACGTTGTTGGGGGTCCATGAAACTCGATTCTTTGGGGTTGTAACCAAAGAAAGCGGCATCAAATTCTTCTGTGGCGGCAAGCATCCCCGCCGCTGGAACCCAGTTGGGGTTACGGATGGTTTCCTCATCCACGCCCATTTCCCGCAATTCATCTTCATTATAGAAGGTGGCAAATTCCTCCCCCGCCTCCACCTTTCGCCAAAATTCTTGCAGGGTCTCCGCATTCGGGTAACGCCCCGCCATGCCTACAATTGCAATTTCAGTTCCGTTCAAGTCATCCATCGCTTAAACTCCCTTTTCTCAACAAAGAATCGAGTAATGGGTATTGAGTAGTGAGTAGTGAGAAAACAACAACGGCAACCCACCCCCCAACCCCCTCCCAAGAGGGGGAGAACAACACGTTCCCCCTCTTGGAGGGAGATTAGGGGTAACAATGTCGCCGTTTCTCAATACTCAATTCCCAATGCTCCCTCTATGCCTGTTCGCGGCGGCTTTGTAATTTGGCGCGGCGGCGTTCGCCCCGGCTCTTGCTTTTGTCGAAGGTGGGTGCGCTTTCGGTTTCGGCGCGGTTCACCAATTCACGTAACGCGCTGACGGTGGGTCCTTCAAAGAGGCTGACAGGGGAAATCGTCACCCCCAGCAGACGGGAGAGTTGGGAAACCAGTTGAATCCCTACGAGGGAATCCCCGCCCAGCTCAAAGAAGTTGTCATGTACCCCCA
>CBKYSX010000478.1:0-4130 GCA_966690745.1 uncultured Ardenticatenales bacterium | reverse complement strand
GGGACGCTGGGAACGGGAGAAAACGGTTAGTAGTGGCGCAGACCTGCCCCCACACAAAAAACGGGGCGTGGCAATTGCCGCCGGATATAAAAATGTGGGTTATTCCTTCGGCTTCCCCGAACAGACCTATGCGACCATCGAAATTCATGGTGGCGGCGAGATTGAAAAGGTGATTGTCAAAATGGTGGGCGCGGACGTGGGGCAAGGGGCGCACACCGTCTTCCGCCAGATGGCGGCGGAGGGGGTCGGCGTTCCGGTAGAGCAGGTTGAATTGCAAGCGGATCACACCGATCTGGTGGGTTCCAGCGGCTCTTCCAGTGCCAGCCGCATGACGATGATGGCGGGGAATGCCATCAAAGGGGCGGCGGAACGGGCATTGCGCCTATGGAACGACGAAGTGCGCCCTGCGACTGCCACCTTCCGCTACAAACCCCGCGCCACATCGAATCTTGATCACGAGACGGGCGAAGGCGACCCCCATATCACCCATGGCTATGTGGCAGAGGTTGCCGAGGTCGAAATAGATACCGACACAGGGTTGATGGAAGTGTTGCGCGTGGTCTGCGCCGATGATGTGGGCAAAGCGATTAATCCGCGCCTGATTGAAGGGCAAATCGAAGGGGCGGTGGTGCAGGCAACGGGTTATTCGATTCTTGAGAATTTTGTGACGGTGGATAGCCGGATTAAAACCAGCCATTTGTCCACCTATCTGATTCCCACGGTCTACGATATTCCCCACCGCACCGAAAGTGTGATATTGGAAATTCCCGACCCGCAGGGACCGTGGGGCGCACGGGGTATGGCGGAAATGCCGATGGTGGTATTGGCTCCGGCGATTGCCAGTGCGGTCTTTGATGCGGTGGGCGTGTGGGTAGATGAGATTCCTTTAACACCGGATCGGGTGTTGGGGGCGGTGGAGGCAGGACGCAAGACGCAGGACGCAGAAAACGGCTAACGGCATAACACAGAGAAACAGAGGGACGGAGACGCAGAGGGCTGTTTGCCCTTATGTGGAAAACTGCGAGAAATGATGGGGATAAGGTGGGGAAAGCGTGGGGATAGGTCGCGCGTGGGTGTGGAAACAATGTGAATATAGTTCCTCTCGCTGAATCATCAGGGTTTACGCTCACGCAAAGACGCGAAGGTCGCAAAGCGTTTGGCTGTTCTTTGCGCCTTTGCGTGAGATAAAAGGAGTCGTATGAAACGTGTGGTCGGGATTTCCGAGATTGTGTTGTGGTCGGATGATTTACAGGCGATGGTGGCGTGGTACAGGGATTTTCTGGGGATGGAGCAACTTTCGCCCCCGGAGCGCAAAAACCCGATTTTCCTGAAAGCGGGAGAGGGCAACGCAGGTATACCGCAGATGATTGTGTTGGTGCAAAAGCCCGAAGAGGTCAAAGTCTTGCCGAGCGGTTTCCAACTCCATCATCTTGCGCTGGAATTGCCGCCCGACCAATACGATGCCCAAAAAAACGCCTTTGAGGAGGCGGGGGTTGCGGTGCGTGGCGGGATTCACCCCGTTTTGTCGGCGCGTACCTTCTACGTGGATGACCCGATGGGCAACGAGGTAGAATTTATCTGCCATGTTGAACCGTTTGAGGTAGATGACGCGCCGTAACCATACTATGAGGTTGAAACCTCATGCTGATATAAGGAAGATTGAAGCAGGAGGGAACGACAACCCACCCCCCTTCCCCCCTCCCAAGAGGGGGGCTTTCCTGCACCATCCTCTTTTGTCAATACAAGCAGTTTATCCCTTATGCTGTAGGGGTGTGTGCATCGCACATGCGCGTAGCGACTTGTGGTCGCCCTAATATTCGACTTGAGCCGACTTGCCCTATCAGCGTAGGGTTTCAACCCTACGCAAGAGTGGAGTAGAATACCGAACGCGGCATCTGCCGCGTTTGTTCTTTTTTCACCCCATTTTCCCTATGGACCCGATATACGTCTTCGGACACCGCAACCCCGACACCGACGCGATTTGTTCTGCCATCGCGTATGCTTATTTCAAAAACCGCCTCTCCCCCGGTCATGTGCCGGTGCGGTTGGGCAACCTGAACGCCGAAACCCGCTTTGTGCTGGATACATGGGATGTGGAAGAGCCGGAACTACTTCCCCATCTTCATTTGCGGGTGCAGGACGTGATGAGCAAAAACATCAAAAGCGCACCGATTACCTCCACCGTCTACGAAGTCGGGGAGTTGATGCGCGAATACGAAGTCCAGGCGATTCCGTTGGTGGATAGCAGTGGGCGGGCGCAAGGGGTTGTTACCGAGCGCAGTCTGGCGCGGGCATATCTGCGCGAATTGCAAGTGCAAAGCATGGATCAGGACCCCACCGAGCTCCGCAAAATCGCTCAGACGCTGAACGGCAGTTTGATTGTGGGCAAAGGGGATACGCAGGTGAGCGGGGACGTGGTGATTGCAACCCTGAACGTGACTTCGATGGGCAGTTTTGTGAAAAAAGGGGATTTGGTCGTTCTGGGGAACCGCGAAAACGCACAGGAAGCCGCGTTGGATTGTGACCCCTCCTGTCTGATTCTGACCCGCGATTTCCCGCCATCGGAAGCCATCAAGAAGCGGGCGCGACAACAGGGGGTCGGCATTATCGTAACCCCCCACCCCACTTTTATGACGGCGCGTCTGATTAACCTGAGCGTGGATGCAATGCGGCTGGCAGACCCCGCCGTCCTGCGCTTTTCGCCCGACAGCCTGGTTTCGGAAATCACCGCCGACTTGCTTGCCGCTAAAACCGGGGCGGCGATGGTGGAAAGCGAAGAAGGCTATTTGCTGGGGGTGATTACCAAAGGGGATATTGTGGCGCGGCGGCGGCGGCGGGCGATTCTGGTAGACCATTCGGAACGCTCCCAATCGGTGGAGGGAATTGAAACTGCCGATATTCTGGAAATCGTAGACCACCACCGTCTTGGCGGGTTGGAAACGGCAAACCCGATGTTTGCCATGATTGCACCGGTGGGGTGTACGTGTACGCTGATTTTGCGCCGTTACCGGGAAGCCAATATCACGATTCCGCGCAACATCGCCGGGTTGATGGTCTCCGCGATTCTTTCCGATACGATGTTGCTCAAATCCCCTACCACCACCTCGGAGGATGTGGCGGCGGTGGCATATCTGGGCGAAATTATTGATGAAGACCCTCTGGCGTATGGCGGACGGATGTACAACGCTAAATTTGATATTTCGCACCTCGCGCCGGAAGCAATGGCGACCAGCGACTTGAAAACCTTTGTCTTCGGGGCGCATGATGTGGGGATTGCCCAGGTGGAGGTGGGGGATAAAGAGGCGGTGCTGGTGCGGAAGGATGAGTTGTTGGCGGCGATGAAGGATGTCTGCGATAAAGAAGGCTTTGACCTGATGGTGCTGATGGTGACGGATTTGTTCCGCGAGGGGACGGAATTGCTGATTCAGGGCAACCCTCGCCCCGTCGAACGTGCCTTCAATACCACTATCACCGATAATGCGTTGTGGTTGCCGGGGGTGCTTTCGCGGAAGAAGCAGGTTGTGCCACCGTTGGCGAATGCGTTTTAACGGCGGGACGCAGGACGCAGGACGCAGAAAACGGCAACGGCACACGGAGTTGAAACCCCGTGCTAGGAGAACAAAACCCCTGCGGGGTTGAAGGGCAAAATCCTTTGCGGCTTGGCGTTCTTTGCGTGAGAGTTGCCTTTCTCTGTGTCCTCCGTGTTCGCTGTGGTTAAACGATGGTCGCGCCCGCGCCCGCGCCACTGGTCAAAATTTGTTCCACGCCGTCCAGATGGCGCAGTTGGGTAAGTAGTTCGGCTTCCTGATAATCCTCACAAATCAAATGCACGTTGGGACCCGCATCTATCGTGAAATAGACCTGTAAGCCCTGTTCGCGCCAGTCGTGGCATTTTTTGATGATGTTAATTGTGGCGGGCGACCAGTAGAAGAGGGGCGGGGTGCTGGTCATCATCACAAAGTGCATGGCGAGTGCGTCCGCTTCAATCAACGGTCCCAGTTCCGACAACTCCCGCGCCAGAATCGCATCGCGCACTTTCGGCACAAGGCTTTTTGCCTGGGTGAGCCGCGCCTCTAAGAAGGGGCTGGCGGAGGCGAGCCTTGCGTTGTGCGAGCAGGGCCGCATCCTCT
>CBKYSX010000477.1:0-4131 GCA_966690745.1 uncultured Ardenticatenales bacterium | reverse complement strand
AAATGAAAGCCGTGGTGCGTCTGCGCGACGACACCACCAAAGCCGTTGCGATTGAACACATTGACAAACCCCTTGAAACCACCCCGGACCAAACCATGGCGCGTATTGCGCGGGGTATTGCGGCGGTGGAAAGCGAAGCCAAACAAGCCGAATGGCAGAAAAAGTTTGAATGGCTTCTCGAAGATTGGAAATTTGTCCCCGGCGGGCGGATTTGGGCGGGCGCAGGCACGGATCAAGAGTTGACCTTCTACAACTGTATGCCGCCGAGCCAGGAAGTGTTGACCGAATCCGGCTATCGCCCGATTGCTGAAGTCAATGTTGGCGATATGGTTGTCACACACCGCAATCGTCTGCGCCGCGTTCTCCATAAATTTGAGCGTGAGACCGAAGAGCCAATGTATGTCATTCGCCCCAGCAAAGTGGGCTATGACGCGTTACGGGTGACGGGCGAACATAAAGTATTGGCAATTCGATCAGAGTGGGTCAACCGACACAAAAGCCGTGATGGGTTGCGCTTGAAACAAGAAGCGCAATGGATTCCTGCCCAAGAATTAAAATCGGGCGATTTTCTAGCAGTTGCCTACGATGGAGCAACCAAACAAGCACCCACCTTATTTGTATCTGACTATATTCTTGACTTTGAGATGGCAGATGCATCGGAACGCGCCGCCGCCTATACCGTGGTGGATGGTAAAATCTCCCGCCCTCAAATTCGGCGTGGTTATCACGGCCACTTAGAGGCGGGTGGAACCCATTACAATGTCCCTAATGAAATTATAGTAGACCATGAAATTGCTTATCTTATTGGACGATGGTTGGGTGATGGGTGTATTACCCATCGTACAGGAACCGATATTCCTTCAGGGATCAAAATTACCTTTGGGCTGGATGAATTTACCCAAGCAGAAGAAATTGCCGATATTATTACGCGCCGCTTCGGAGTGACTGCCAGAGTAAAAGTTGCCAGCACCGGGCGTTGGATAGATGTGTGGGCAAACTCTATGCCTCTTGGTCAGTTCTTCAAGGCGTTATTAGGGTGCTACAGCTACGGAAAATCCATTCCTGAAACGCTGATGCACTTGCCCGACGAATTAAGCCTTGAGCTACTGCGCGGGCTGTTCTCTGCCGATGGATATACATCTGACAACAAAGTTGGTATCTTACTTGCCAATCGTACCCTTGCGATTCAGACTCATCAACTCTTATTGCGTCTGGGATATTTCTTCTCCATTTACGAGAATACCCACCGTCTTGCCAAACATCCCTCCTATCGTTTGGAGGCGGCGGTCAACGAATGTACCACGTTGTTCGAATACTTCTTCCGCCAAACAGCACCGACGTTTGGTATGGACTTGAAGTATTACTTCGAGCATGATGGCTTGCGCTGGGTGAGAATCAAGGATATTGCTACCGAAACTTACAAAGGGCATGTGCTTGATATCGAAGTGGACGAAGATCACTCCTTTGTTTCGGCAGGGGTCGTTGTCTCAAATTGCTATGTTGTACCATCACCCCATGACTCACGCGGCGGCATTGTCAAAACCCTGCAACAGATGATGGAAATCATGTCGCGGGGTGGAGGGGTCGGCATCAACGTTTCTTCCCTGCGCCCCCGCTATGGCTATGTCAAAGGGGTCAACGGGCGTTCGAGTGGCGCGGTATCTTGGGGTGGGTTGTACAGTTTTGTCACGGGACTAATCGAGCAGGGAGGGTCGCGCAGGGGGGCCCTTATGTTAATCTGCAACGACTGGCACCCCGATGTGATGGAATTTATCAATTCCAGGCGTGAGGCGGGCAAAATCACCAACGCCAACATCAGCGTGGGCATCAGCGATGCCTTCATGGAGGCGGTGAAGCAGGACAGCAATTGGGATCTGGTCTTCCCTGATACCCTTCACCCCGCCTATGACACCGAATGGAACGGCGAATTAGAAACGTGGCAGGCAAAAGGCTACCCCGTCATTCGCCACAAGACCGTCAAAGCGCGGGAGATGTGGAACCAGATCATCGAAAGCGCGTGGGCTAGTGCCGAGCCGGGGCTGTGGTTCCGCGAACGCGCCAACAAGATGTCCAACAGCTGGTATTTCAGCCAACTGATTTGTACCAACCCCTGCGTTACTGCCGATACCCTGGTCTATACCGCCAACGGGCTACGCCGCGTTGGGGATTTGTTTGCCGAAGGTAACAATGTCAATGTGGTTGTAGACGGGCGGCATGGCTATGCCCCCACTACCTCGCAAGCCTCCCATATCTTCCGCACCGGGCGCAAACAAATCTATCGTTTGCAAACCAAAGAGGGCTACTACGTTCGCGCCACCGGCGACCACCGTATTATGACCGAACGGGGGTGGGTCGCTCTGCAAGACCTAACTCAGGCGGACAGGGTACATATCCTCAACCGCAAGGGGGGTTTTGGTACAGAAGGAACGCAAGAACTCGGTCAGGTGTTGGGCTGGTTGGTAGGCGATGGCACCATTAAAGAAGATCAAGTAGTTCTCTCCTTCTTCGGGCAAGAAAAACAAGAGCTGGCGGGGATGTTCGCCCAAAATGTTGAAAATATCGTCGCACCCCTCACATTGAAGAATCGCTATTACACCGTTTCGCCCGTTACCATCAAAGATCGTGATGAAGTACGGGTGGCTTCAACTCGCCTTCATACCGTTGCCGCCCAACACGGCTTGGTCGCCGACAAATACACGGTTCCTGCCTCGGTTTTCACCGGGTCGGAAGCGATGCAACGCGGCTTCTTACAAGCCCTCTTCACCGCCGATGGTGGTTTCCAGGATGGGGGCGTAAAGGGTGGCAGTGCCAGACTTGCCTCGAACCACCTAGAGTTGTTGGAGGGGGTACAACAACTGCTGTTGAACTTCGGAATTGCCAGCCGTATTTATCGCAATCGTCGCACCGCAGGCTATCGTAATCTGCCTGATGGCAACGGCGGCTTAAAATCCTACTGGTGCGAAGCGCAACACGAACTTGCGATTACCAAGAGCAATCTGGATCGCTTTGCCCGCGACATTGGCTTTTTGATGGAATACAAGCAAGCCAAATTGACCGACTATATCCAACGGGGCAAGCGCGGCACCTACAGTGAACGCTTCACCGCCAGCGTTGAAAGCATTACGCCTGATGGCATTGAAGATGTCTACGACCTGACCGAGCCGATGACCCATTCGTTCATCGGGAACGGGATAACTTTACATAATTGTGGCGAACAACCCTTACCAAGTTTTGGCATCTGCAACCTCGGCGCGGTCAATCTGGCGAAATTCGTCAAGGATGGCGCGGTGGAATGGGAAATGTTGGGGCAAACCGTCCGCTACGCCACCCGCTTTCTGGACGATGTGATTGACGCAACCCCCTATTTCTTTGCTGAAAACGCCGAACAGCAAGGCAAAGAGCGGCGCGTGGGCTTGGGCGTGATGGGGTTGGCGGAAATGATGATTCGCCTCGGCTTGCGCTACGGGAGCGACGAAGGCAACGCCTTCCTGGATGAACTGTTCAAATTCTTCGCCAGCGAGGCATACCGCGCCAGTGCCGACATCGCCGCCGAAAAGGGAGCCTTCCCCGCCTTTGATGCCGACAAATTCTTGCAAAGCGGCTTCATGCTGAACATGCCCGAAGATGTGCGGGACACCATCCGCGACAAAGGCGCACGCAACGTTACCCTGCTCACCGTTGCGCCCACCGGCACCACCGGCACGATGGTCAGCACCAGCACCGGGGTCGAACCCTACTACTTCTGGAGTTATTTCCGCAAGAGCCGTTTGGGGGTACACGAAGAAGTCGTAGATGTCGTACAGGCGTGGCGCGACGAAAACCCTGACACCGACCTGCCCGACTACTTCGTCACTGCCATGGACCTCTCGCCCGAAGACCATGTGAAGGTACAGGCAGTCGTGCAAAAATGGATTGATTCCAGCATCTCCAAAACCTGTAACGTGCCGAACCATTACACCGTCGAACAAACCGCCGAACTCTACCGCCTGATGTACGAATTGGGTTGTAAAGGCGGCACGATTTACCGTGACGGTTCCCGCGATGAACAGGTGTTGAATATCAAAAAAGAGGAGAAGAAGGAAGAGCCGAAGGTGGGGGCGGCTCATCAGGTCGTCGAGCCGCCCACCACCG
>CBKYSX010000476.1:0-4134 GCA_966690745.1 uncultured Ardenticatenales bacterium | reverse complement strand
AGGGAGTCCCAACGTAGTAAGGGCTTGCTCAAATTCTAATTCGGTGCGCGATGATGATTCTTCATTTTTGTTGGATTCAGATTTACCATCATTTAGAGACAGCAAAATCACCCGTTTCGGATGGATACTTCGATTTTTTCCAAGCGGATCCTTGTAATGAGTAAAATGCGCCAGAATTTCGCGGCGGTAGGATTCGCCGGAAGCCGCCAGTACCATCAAACACATTTTGCCTGTTTTAGAGTTGTAAGCGGTATATTTGGCAAAATCGGTGTCGGGGTTATCCGCCAACCGATTCAGGGAAGTAAAGCCTTCCATTTTCGCAACAGCAAGCACATCACTGACGGAACCATCCATGACAAAAATGTCCACATCTTGATGCACCAACAAAAAGTGCATGGTGGCTTCGGAAAAATGCCGATGGATGTACTCATTGGGATCCATCGGGTGGTCGTCCCGTTCTTGGGTGCGTTTGCCCGATTCCAATACGACCTGGCTCGGTGGGACTTGTTTGTAGGAAGGCGGGGTGGTTGTTACATTTAGATGATCGAGTTCAATATGGGGCAAGGTGCCAAGTGTGGTACGTCGGGCAAAGGTAATAAAGGGATGTTCTTGGGTTAAGGGTTTTTCCTCGCCTGGTTTGTATTTGTGAATCAGGGTGTCTATCCCTTTTAATCCATACAACAATACCAATTTGCCGCGTTGCTCGCCTGAATCAATCCCGATAGACTCCAAATTATTCATAATATTGAGATAATTTTTAAATGTATCTTGAACCTCGTTTTTAATTTTTGCAAGCGTTTCCGCATTTTTTTTAGGTTGTCTTGCCTGTCGAATAGCGGCTTGCATTTCCTCAAAGTTGAGGGACCATGCGGAAGCTTCTATGGTGAATTTCTCCAATATTGCTATAACCTCTTCGGCATCATTCGCCGCCGCCATAATTAACGGATTTTGGTCTTCTCCTTCCTTCTTAAGAGCAACATTCTTTAATGTCCTGAGTAAGGGCTTACAATCCTGATGGGTAGTACGATCCTGAGATTGATCTTCAATCAGTAACTGCTCATATTCCTCTGGTTCAATCCTTTGGATTATGTTATTTTGGGGCAGTGTCGGGCGCGGTGCTACCGTTGCACCAAAAACAGAGTTTAGGAATCGGGCAGTGGCGCGGTTCCCTACCGTGCGTTGCAATTGCAATATCTGATATGCCTGTAATTGGTGCGGAGTGCGGTGTGCTGTTTGATACGTCTGCTCAATAGGGGACGCGGCAATAGGAGTTCTATCAGTGACTTGTGCATCACTTATGGGGGTGCTTTTTTGTGGGGATTTAGGAATGGGAGTGTCTTTACTCACGGCGATGTCGTTCCCCTACTAAGTACCAACATGTTGTCCTTCCTCCTAATCGTAACAGATTTAGAGAGGACTTACTACTGAGGTTAGTTAGTTACCAAAGGCACATCCTAAAAGTGGGCAAGTCAACCCGTCCGCGTTTTCCGAGCCATTCTTTCACCTTGCCCGCCGATGCCTTCAGAGGAAAGGTAAAGCCCACCTCGCGCTGAACCACAGGGGCGGAAGGCTGAGGGGATGCCGAACGGAACAATTGTATGACGGCTCGATTGCCAATCGTCCGTTGTAACAGGGCTACTTCTTGAGGATGTAAAGCACGGGGGTTGGTCTGGGCGCGTTGAATCAGCGTGGGAATCGCCATCGGGGAAGCGGTACGGGCAAGCAGGGGAAGTGAGTGAGGAGGAGTCCGGTGCAATGGTGGCTTTTTGTCCGTGCCCCGCGTATACATGATGGCTCCACAATGCGTCTGTTGCTACGTATTCATACCACAGACGCAAACTTGCTACAGTGTCCCTTCATTATATTAAAGTCCCAACAGGAATTCAATAGCGTTTACCGAACGATTTTCCGCTCTCATTGCGTATAGTTTGGTATCTCTCTATCATCATTGCGCTTTTCTCAACCGGCGGCGGTTATTGCATATCCACCGTCATCTTCCCCTCGATGGAAATAGGTATGAGCGAGAAAATTAAAGTCATGGTTGCAGATGACCACCCGTTAATCCGGGTCGGCATTCAAATTGTGCTTGCGGAAAGCAAGGACATTGAAATTGTCGGGGAAGCGTGCAATGGCGCAGAGGTCATCGCACAGGTTTCCCGGCTATCTGCGGATATCCTGATTCTGGATGCCACCATGCCGGGAATGAGTGCCAGCGAAGTGGTAGAAGCGGTTAAAAAAATCGCGCCCACCCTTAAAATTATCATGATTTGTACTTCTGAGGAGGAGCCATTTGTCCGCACTCTGAACCATACAAATATTCATGGTCATTTGCTGAAAGAGGAAAATGACACCGGGTTGGTGGATGTCATTCAAACGGTATATGGGGGAGGTACTTCGTTTCGCGCCCATCGAATACAGACAACCCTCACATCCTCTCGATTTTATTCACCCGCCAAATCATGGTACGGACGTTTGAATCGCCTCTATTCAACCCCGCGTTAACCAAACCACTGAACGGTTTACGAATTCCAAATCTAATAAAAAGAGGTCAGGCAAATTGCCTGACCTCTTTTATGTGCCGAACAGGGTGTTAACTCCCAAACCATTCCGCCCGCCATGCTTCCATTTGGGCGATTTCGGCTTCCTGTGCCGTAATAATGGCTTCGGCAAGGGTTTTGATTTCCTCATGCTCGGCGTTTTCCAATGCCGCCTCCGCCATTTCAATCGCGCCCCGGTGGTGCGAAATCATTGCATCTATGAAGCGTTGGTCATAGGGGATTGAACTGTCGTTGCTGACCTCCATATCCCCCATCGCCATATCCATCCCCATCGTCGGCTCCATATCGGGATACCAGGCTTGCCGCCATTCCGTCATTTGCTGAATCTCGGTTGCCTGTGCCGCAATAATGGCTTCGGCAAGGGCGCGGATTTCCGGGCGTTCACTCTCGGTTAAGGCTTGTTCCGCCATTGCAATCGCGCCTTCGTGATGTTCAATCATGCCATCTATGAACATGGCATCAAAGGGAATCTCCCCCCCCATATCATGATCCATACCGCCCATTTCCCCGCCTGCCGACGTTTCTGTCGGGTTGGCAGTGGGGGCAGAGGTAGCTCCACTATTACAAGCCGCCAGCAAAAGTATTAACACTGTCACTAAGGGTAAGACTATGATTCGTTTCATCAGGTTCCTCGTTGTGAATGAATCCGCAAAGTACATCCAAAAGGGTAACGCGGAATACTGAAGAAATTCTGTTGAAAGGCTGGAAAGAGCCTGATGAATAACAGACATGGACACGGAGGATATTCCTCAGAAAATCGTCAGGACTACTTTAGCCATGCTTTACGCAAGGTGCATACAATAGTAACCATCGGATTCAATGGAGTATGATTTCCTATGGCACGTATTGCGGCATATGTAGGTATCATTGTAATTTCTCTGGTTATAGGCGGGGCAATCGGCTATACCGTGGCTTCCAATCAGCCACCCCTGTCCCCATATGTGGAACAGATGGCAAGCCCGATACGCGGCTTAAGTATTCAGGAAGTGGATGATTTGTTAGAAGGGCGGGGGGCGGGCTATGCCCGAACTGCCGAACTCAACAGCTATCCGGGTCCGCGCCATCTGTTAGATCTGGCAGAGCCGCTTACGCTTTCCCCGGTACAAATAGCTCAATTCACCCGTATCTTCAACAGTATGGAACGCGAGGCACAAAGCATTGGTGCGGACATTGTGGAAGCCGAGCAACATTTAAGTGCCTCGTTTGCAGATACTACGATTTCAGATGAGACCCTGTCACACCAAATCAGCGACCTTGCTGATTTGTACGGGCAACTGCGTGGGGTACACCTTCAAGCCCATATCCAAAGCCGTAGCCTGCTTACAGAGGAACAGATTGCACACTACAATACATTACGGGGTTATAACCAAGCCGCTACCGACGCACCTTCCCATCCGATGAATCATTAATCCAGGGAAGCACGAACTTATTCAATATGGCACATATTCTGGTGGTAGATGATGACCCCGCGATTACCAACGTTCTGAAACGGGGTCTAGGCTATGAGGGTTTTACGGTAACTATCGCTCATAGCGGAACCGAGGCAGTGGAACACCTTAAACAACGCCAACCTGAT
>CBKYSX010000475.1:0-4155 GCA_966690745.1 uncultured Ardenticatenales bacterium | reverse complement strand
ATAGGCAGGGTGCTTGGTTGTGTTAAAATCGGGAACGTCCAGTCCGGTCCACTTCCCTTCGCTATCATTCCACCAGATATATTTTTTGCGTTCGCTCCAGGGTTTGCCTTGCGGGTCAGCGGAGGCGCGGTTATAGAGGATTCGGCGATTCAGGGGCCACGCAAAACCCCATCCCAAATTTGGGAATGTGCCGCGAATACGTCCCCGCGCCCGATTTTCACCATCAGATGGGAATACCCCGCTATAAATCCAACAGCCGCAGGCAGTCGAGCCATCATCTTGCAGGTCAGCATAACTCTCTACCTGTGTGCCATCCTCCACGGTATATCCATTAATTTCCCGCAACACTGCTTCAATATCAGGTTCGGCGTTCGCGCCGTGCGTCGGGTATTCCCATGTCAGTGCCTGTAGCGGCTCGGCTTCGGCGCGGGGCGAATCAGCGTAAAGTTCTTTTAATCGCCGCCCCAGATGATAAAGAAACCAGGGTTCGGTGGTGCAATCGCCGGGGGGGTCTACGGCTTTATCATGCCATTGCAATAAGCGTTGGGTATTGGTGAGCGACCCCTCTTTTTCGGGAATTCCGGCGGCGGGCATCATAAATACTTCAGTCTTGATGTCCTCGGAACGCACCGAGCCGTTTTTCACTTCGGGGGCATCCTTCCAAAAAGCCGCGGACTCCACCTCAAAGAAGTCCCGAATCACCAACCAATCCAGATTCATCAATGCCTGCCGTACCAGAATCGCATTATGCCCCCCCACCGCCGGATTTTGCCCCATCAGAAATAATCCCTTGATTTGCCCATCCTTCATCGCCAGCGTCATAGGGAGATGGCTGTGGTCGCCGTTAATTTTGGGAAGCCACCCGTAGCCAAAATCGTTCTCGCGGGTTGCCCGTTCCCCATACCATGCTTTCAGCAAAGAGGTAAGATATTTGGGCAAATTGTGCCACCACCCGGTTGGTGCCGTTTCCTTTTTCAGAAAACCCTCAAAGGTGTGGTGTTGGGATATGCGAACATCCGGCATGTTGATATAGCCGGGAAGCAAATTGTAGAGCGTAGGAATATCAGTACTACCTTGAATCGAGGCATGACCCCGCAGAGCCATAATCCCGCCGCCGGGGCGCCCCATGTTGCCCAACAACATCTGCAATATTCCGGCGGCACGAATAATTTGTACCCCTGTGGTATGTTGTGTCCAGCCTACGGCATAACAGAAGGCGGTGGTGCGTTCCCGTCCGCTATTGGCAACTAATGTTTCTGCGATTTTCAAAAAGTGGTCAGGGGATACGCCGCAAATTTGGGAAACCATTTCGGGTGTGTACCGTTGATAATGGCGGCGCAGAATCTGGAAAACCGTACGGGGATGTTTCAGGGTGTCGTCCCGTTCGGAGGTAAAATATGGGGAGGCTCCGGCATGGCTGGCGGCACTTTCCCCTTCACCGTCGGGGTCGGCATCGGTGATATGGTTGCCCTGTGCGTACCCCCATGTATCGTTGTCGTATTCGTGCTTGTCAGCATCATACCCGCTAAACAGCCCGTCCAATGTTTCAGTATCCTGAAATTGCTCATTGATAAGCACGGCGGCATTGGTGTAATGCAAAACGTAGTCGTGGAAATAAGCTTTATTTTCGAGGACGTAGCGAATCAACCCGCCCAAAAAGGCAATATCGGTTCCGGGGCGAATGGAGGCATGAATATCGGCATGGGCGGAGGTGCGGCTAAAGCGGGGGTCAACATGGATCACGGTTGTCCCTTTTGCCCGCGCCTGTGTCACAAAGCGGAAAGCAACCGGGTGCGCCTCCGCCATGTTGGAACCCTGGATGATAATGCAATCGCTATGGTGCAGATCGGCAGGAAGCGTGGTTGCGCCCCCGCGCCCGAATGAAGTCCCCAGACCGGGAACTGTGCTACTGTGTCATATCCGCGCCTGATTTTCGACCCATACCATACCCAGCCCGCCGGTGAACAACTTCTTGATCATGTAATTTTCTTCGTTGTCCAGACAGGCTCCCCCCAGCGAGGCTATCCCCGTACATTGGCGCAGGGGGACGCTTTTGGTATCGTCCGCCCATAGTTGCATCGTTTTGTCGCGGGTTTCTTTCACCAAACGGGCGATTCGCTCCATCGCCCATTCTACCGATACTTCTTCCCATTCGGTGCCACCAGGGCGGCGATAAAGCATTTTGGTGAGGCGGTGCGGGTTGACCGTTAATTCATAAATGGCGGAGCCTTTGGGGCAAAGGGTTCCATCATTAATCGGGCTGTCAGGGTTGCCTTCAATGTGGACAATTTTGCCATCCCGCACAAAAATATTTGTACCGCACCCCACCGCGCAATATGGGCATACCGAAGCCACTTTCTCCGCGCCTGTTATCCGTGCATGGAGCGTATCCGTCTGCTCCGAACGAATTTCCGGTCCATAGCCAAGCTCGCTGAGTGCCGCTTCGCCTGTAAGCAGTTTTTTGAGTTGGATGAAGGCGGGCCATTTGAAGGACATTTACGTACCTCGGAACGCAGGACGCGGGAACAACGAACGCAGGTTAACCACAGAGAACAGATGATTTTCTTACTTAGTAAGAGGGCAAAGCGTTCTATGTAAATCCGTTGAGCTTTGCCCCGCTCAAGGTATACATATTATTTGCGTATATCGTTACGTCATAGATATAGTAGGAATTGCTTGACGTATGGTAGCAGATGGGCAAAGAAGGGAAAAGCAAAGCAGGTGAATTATGGCAATGGAATTCGTACCTTTACTTCAAATTCAACGCGATTTATTGGATATTCCGCGTGGCATGGAGCGTTTCCGCGCCTATCTCAATACCATCACCAATGAGAATCATGATGATGTTGATTTAGTGCCCCTTGTTGCCATGAACCCGATGAGCCGGGAACATGTCGCAGAGGCGCAAGAGCAGTTGATTGCCATTGGTGCAGAGGAAGTGGGGGCACAAGCGGTTGCCGATTTTGAGGCACGTTGCCCCTTTATTCAAAGTTCCCATAAAGTTGGATTGGTCGTGCTCGATGACATCGCCGGGGGCTGGACCAATCGCCCTTCGATGGAAGCATGGGCGCGAATTGGTGAACTACCGAAGCATGACCGGGGGTGGATTAGTATCGGGTGGTGGGTCAGCGAACCCCCGAACCTTCAACACCTCTATCAGCAAACGTTGGCGGCGTTGTATCGGCATTTCTATAAAGTTCGGCACGGCACCCCTGTTACGGTGCGTCAGGGAATGAAGCAGGAAGGGTTTGCGGCAAAGTTCGCCGGAATCCAGCCGACTTTAGAGCAGGATGACCTTGCCTACTCTCAGGAAGTCCTCCGCCCCTATCGAGAAAGCGACCATTTCCCGACCATCATTGCCTGTTTGCTGGGCGATCCGGCGGCAACTGCCATGGGCTATCCTCCCATCGGGCTATCCCTCAATGCGGGGATTGAAGTAGGGATGATGGAGGCGTGGACAGAAGAAACAAAACCCGAGACCTTATTGTAATTCCCACGGAATCGGAAAAACGTATCGAACCACTCATTAAAAGCGGAATCCCCAACGTGGGACACGTTTCATGTACACACTATAATCACCACCAAATAATTTGAGCAGGGTTGGCTCTTCATAATAGAGGACACGCAGATGCACGATAACGAATGCCACTATCGCGTAGAGGAACAAAAGCGCAGAGCCAACCCACAACCCTTCCCCAACGATGACCGTTAGCAACCCCACATACATGGGATTGCGCATATAACGATACAGCCCGGAAACGACCAACCGGGTCGGCGCGGCATCAGGATTAGGGGAGCCGCGTCCGCGCATCACAAAATCAGCAGTACACCAGAGATAAATGAAGAACCCTGTTATTATCAGGAAGATAGAGAGCCAACGAAGCGCAATAGGATCAAACTGGAAGTGGGGTATATTGAGCGGAGAATTCAGCAGGAGATAAGGCAACCCCAACGTAACACCACCGGGCGCAAGAATCGAGAAAATGATGGTATTGAGGAGAATCCTGGCAGTAGAACCCTCGCCGTTCATCGCTTATTGCCCGGATGGGCGGCTAAATACTTTGCTGGTTTCGTAGGGAAATTTATTTTGGCTGATGCTACGACAATTACAAGCAGTCATCAATTGCCCGGTTTTGGTGTTGGTCAGATAGCCGT
>CBKYSX010000474.1:0-4156 GCA_966690745.1 uncultured Ardenticatenales bacterium | reverse complement strand
TCATCAATCACGTAAATGTTATCTATCCCCCAATACCAATTGTTCCGCGCCAAATAGTAGCGGAATTCCAACGTCATACCGGTGGCAGTAGGGGGAACAATGAATGATCTAATGATATGGCGGTTTTGAGCGTCACCGCCACCGTTGTCCGACGTGCTTTGCCCATTATAGAACAATAACGTTTGCAAACTTCCATCATTGAAGCGCACTACGACAGAAGCGGTTTGATTGGCTTCCTGACGATAGTGGCTATCAAATTCTAACCGCAATGCCTGTCCGCCGGTCACCGGAATAACAGGGGTGGTAATGGTACTGTCAAAATCTCCAAAATTTTGGGGCGGACAGGTGTTCGGATTGGGGCAAAAATCGTCGTATTCGTCGGAGTCTGCCACTCCAAATACACCATTTTGCAGGTTAAAAGCATCCCGCCCTTGACCGGTTTGTGTACGCGACCAAAAATCCAGCGTGGTAAAACTCCACCCTTGCCATTCTGTTGTCCCCTGAGGCATGGTGGGCGCAGTGGTCACGCTCCAGCCCAACGGTGGTGTGTGGGTCCATCCTAAAATATTTGCCGGAATCCCGCTTTCCATTGCACGGGGTTGCAAGGCAGGGGTCAGTCCATCAAAATCTTCTGCAAAAAGTACACTTTGATTACTACAGCGTACATTCACGCGCCCTTCCCACCCCCATGCCGGATCAACCGGTAACCCAAGAAAGTCCATGATGTGGGGCACAAGATCGGCTTGTGTGGCAGTTCCCACCAACGCCCCACTATCGCAGAAAGGAGTGCTCCCGGTATTATAAAATCCCATGATGGCACGTTTTTCCTCAGGCGTTTGCCCTCCGTGACTACTGTTGATACCTCCATGGTCACTTACTATCGCGATTAGCCAATCTTCTTGAGCGTAGGTGGGACGATTTTGGATAGCAGTCAAAATCTGATTGATTTGCCCATCCACGATGCTAATGGCAGTAAGATAATCCGTATCCGTAAGGCTAAAACAGCAATTGTGTCCCGCATGATCCACATCATCCAGATGGACAAAGGTGACTTGTGGGGTATTAGCGGCACTTAAAAGATTCACTACCCGCGTGGTCACTTGCGGGTCTGTGGCGTACCCTTCGCGTACATCAGTAAATTCGGGCAATGCCAGATAGGTATTGATTGGTTCCCAATGCACAATAGAGGCTGTCGTAATAGTGGGGTTCAGGGTTTTGATACGGCTAAAAAAATGGGGATATTCATCAAAATTTCCCTGCCCCCATTGGCTATTGTTATAGACATTATGCTTATCTGCCCATACACTGCTGACCAGCGTTCCCCACCCCGGGGCACTCCATGTCCCTTGCCCACGATCCCCGGCAATAGTATTCAGGCTAAATGCACCATTCGCAATGAGGGCATCCAACGTCGGCGCATTGGCAGAAGCTACCGCATCCCCCCGCAATCCATCAATCCCGATAATAAGTACCCGTTTGGAACTGTCTAAGGGTGTAAGGTCGGAATGGGGTGCTACATGATCTAATGGTGCAAGCAACTCTGCATCGGGACGTTCTAAAGAGATTGGCGGGGTGTAGGCGGTAACGACAGGGGGTGTTCCTGCCGCCATAATACTAATGACAACCAGCCAAAATAGAGCAAAGCCTATTAAAACCGTTGAAGGACGATTCATAGGTACAACCCTTTCGGAAAGGTTACAAGGCTGGTCATAGTAGTGGATTATGGTGTTGAAGAAATGGGTGGCGATACCTGCCAGACTCGAATCGCCCGACCTGAACCATCGTTAATAGGAAAGGTGCGGATCACCGGAAAATCCGGTATCGCTTCATAGGTGTCATAATCAACCAGGTATTCTACGTTGTTCTCAGCGAGGTAATCGGTTAAGGGAACAGAGCCAATTAAGACGCGCTCGTAATAATCAACATCGTTGATGACACCATCCAGATTAATAAATCTTCGGTTGGAGAAAAAACTGAGCTGTCCTGTATTCCATGCCGCAAAAACGGTTTCAGGCGAGGAATTATTTGCGACCCATTCTGCCGCCTCATAGCGGGCAACATATAGCCCTGAGTTGAAGTTGATACTTCTGGTAAATAGATAGATAGCAACCGTAAAGCAGATCAAACTAAAACCAACCGTTGCCCACTTTAGAACATGTAGGGAGCGGTTGGCATGTACGATACGCTCAAAGGGAAGGAGTGTGCTAAGGGAGGCGGTAATAATCCAGAAAATAAAGGAAGGCGAGCGATACCACATAAAATATGGGGTGTATTGCGCTCCGGATACGGCGATGTAAAGGTGATAGAGCAACTCCCCGACCAATAGGCAGGTCCACAGACTTTGAAAAATTCGTACTTCTACGGAATGATTATCTCCCCGTTTTTGCTCTCCTATTACAAGCACTATCGCTAAAAGCCCTAGCAAAATTAGAACCATGGTGGGAAAACGTCCTTGAAGGACGGAAGGCATCCCCAGTGTTAAAACCTCTATGAATTTATCCACCGATTCAGTGTTCAATCCTCGGCTTACGCCACTTGTTTTTACCAGGGCAGAAACCGGTAGAAAAGACCCCCCCATCAGCCAGAAGGTTGCGAACTGTACAGTGCCTCCAATCCCGGCTAGGAGAGCGGAACCGGCGATGGTTTTACGATAGTGTTGTAGAAATGATTGGAAATTATCTCTATACGAAAAAATCAATGTTCCTATACAGAAAACATATAAGAGGGATGAGAAAAGCGCAGAGTCGAGACGTGTCCAAGCGTTCAGAATGAGAACGGTTGTCAACCCACCCCAATTCGGGTTTTCCCTACGTTGTACCCGCAGAAGAAAGAGCGTGCTCTGCCAGATAACGCACCAAAATACCAGAGCATGTAGCGAATTTTCCATGCCCATGGTGTAGATTCTGAAAGGAAGGCTTTGCAATGACCATAAGCCCGCCATCAATAAAGTCAGGGCATTCCATTTCAAAAGTGACCCTATTTTGAAGATAATGAGATAACAGAGTCCATTCAGTAGAAAGGTTACAGCCAGAGTAGCAACCAAAAGCACTGTTTTCGTTTGTGCCACTATCGCCAATAAAAGAATGATAAAAAACCACAATAATTGAACTCCATTGGTTGGATGGAGACCATCAAAAGTTACAAATCCTAAATGTTTGGTGTTCCACGCGCTCTGCAAATAGTAATAGGTATCATCAATCGCCAGGGAAACGGCGATATATCTGACCCCACCGGTTAGCAGGCTCATCTGTAAGGCAAACTGCACCAGTGCCAAGAGGAGTATGATTAGAGCTGTGTTTTTTAAGGATAGATTTTGACCCATATCGCAACTCTCATCATGCTAGGCGAGATAGCCTAAATCACGCAACCGTTGGGCAACTGTTTCATTGTATTCAGGTTGCGGGGTCATGGCGGCTGGTTCTGTTTCTGCTACGCGCCGCCTGTGTTCGTCTACGCTGGCTTGAAACCGGACAACTTCCCGGGGGAATTGTTCACTGACATTGTGCTTTTCGCCGGGGTCAACCCGTAAATCATAAAGGATCGGCTGAGCAGGTCGCTTACTATCCCAGATATATTTGAACGTCTCCGTTCGTACAGCGACACGATGCCACGGATCCCGCCGCATCTCACTGATGGCGGGTTCCCCCGTATATTGGGTTTCCCCCTCTGTCCAGAGAGGCACTAAACTGGTGCCCATGAGACCATCCGGCAAAGGACAACCGCAGAGATCAAGGATGGTCGGCATTAGATCGAGCGAACGGATTTGTTGGCGGATGATTTTGCCTTGCGGTCCTTGCGGCAGTCGAATAATGAACGGTACTTTGAGAATTTCGTCATAAAGATTGCTCTCCCAGTGTCCCCAACGGTCGTGATCCAGAAATTCCTCGCCATGATCTGCCATAACGATGACGACGGTATTCTCCGCGTGACCTAATCGCGTTAAATTCTCCAGCAAGCGACCAATTTGACTATCTAAATAGCGCAGGGATTGTTCGTACAATCTAAGAAAATGATTGCGCTGAGCGACAGTGATAGGTTTTTTTCGATTAAAGTTAGAGCCGCCATACATGATCGCCAGGTCCTTCCATGCCTGGGCAATCTCTCCGGGATGGGTCAGGGTTTCTTCCAGATGATATGGCCAATGGACATCCATATA
>CBKYSX010000473.1:0-4169 GCA_966690745.1 uncultured Ardenticatenales bacterium | reverse complement strand
TAAACTATATTTCCATCCAAAAATAAAACCATCCCTGCCAGGCAATGGTTAGAACTGCTACAGCAAGGGTGAGAATTGGTTGGGCAAAGGCTTCCCCGGTGGCGGTGGTAAGTAAAGCAACCGTGGTGCCTCCTGATATGAGGGTCATAATGACCCATATTAAAACCGTACCCCGCCCGGCAGGAATGCCGGATTCCCGTTCGATGTGTTGCCCATTCCGCACCATCGTGACCAGTGCGAGATACAGTAAGGCACAGATAACCCCCGCCGCCGCCATCTCTACAGGCGTATGCGACCATGCCCATGCCCCCACGCCCAGCGCGGTCGCCATGAGCAAGATTGCATCGCGTCTATAGGATACCTGGAGTGTCAAGGCAGGGTCAGTCATCGGGTGTATGTTGACCCTTGCGGGTTCGCAGAACCCGCAAGGGTCAACTATTAAAGTAAATCGGTGCGTCCCCGCGCTTTCAATTCGTTGACCACTTTTTTCACGTCCTGGGCGCGGTCCTGATGCATTACCAGTAATGCATCATCCATATCTACTACAATGAGATCGCGCACCCCCACCACCGCTACTAACTTTTCTTCGCTGTGGACGAACGTGTTTTCCGTATCTATGACAATGGCTTCGCCGGAACCGGTCACATTATTCCCGTTTGCATCACGGGGAAGCAACGCCGCAAGGCTGTCCCACGCGCCTACGTCGTTCCAGCCTACATCGGTTGGGACGGTGGCAACTTTGGTTGCGTGTTCCATAATGCCATGATCAATTGTGGTTTCGCCCTGCAAGGTTTCCCATTCCTGCCATAACGTTTCTTGAAAGGCAGGGGTTCCAATCGTCTTACCAATGGTGGTTAAGGTATTCTGGATGTCGGGCAGAAGGTGCGAAAATTCATTTTGAATACGGTCAACCCGCCAACAGAAGATACCGCTATTCCACAAATACCGCCCCGATTCGACATACTGACGGGCAGTATCGGCATCCGGTTTTTCCCGAAAGCGCAATACTTCATGCCCCTGTTGCTCACCGGATGTCCCTACAGAATCGCCCAATTCGACATACCCGTACCCGGTTTCCACCCGCGTCGGGGTAATGCCCAGATTGACCAGCCATCCTTCTTCGGCAATTGTGGCGGCAGTTTGCATTGTCGCACGATATGCCGCTTCGTCCGCTATGTAATGGTCGGCATGGAGCGAGAACATTACCCCCTGCGGATTTTGCCGCGCTACAAATTGCGCCCCCAGCCCAATTGCCGGGGCAGTACCACGCGGCGCAGGTTCCCCCACTACATTTTCTGGCGGGATTTCGGGCAATTGGGAACGTACCAAATCCACATATTCCGCATTGGTCATTACCCAGATATGGTCAGGGGCGATAATCTCCCGAATACGGTCAAAGGTCTGTTGAATCATCGTGCGGTCGGAAGTCAAACCCAACATTTGTTTGGGCATTGTCGTCCGACTGCGGGGCCACAGGCGTGTGCCAACCCCGCCCGCAAGAATCAAGGCGTAGAGTGTATTGGACATAAATCTTAAATTGCATATTTCATAGTGCGTAGTGCATAGAAGCAACTCCTACACAGCTTGTGTCGTTGTCGTTTATGCACTATGCAGTATGCCCTATGGTATGTTCCGTATATCAAACTCGAACCCAGTTATTCCCCCCCACATTCCGTACCCGCCCCTTCAGTTCCAGCATAGAAAGTACCAGGCTAACCTCCTTTGGGGGAAGATTGGAGAGGTGAATGAGGTCGTCAATATACTTTGCCTCATCGCTAAGGTGACGTAATAACGCCCCCTCTTGTGGGGTTTCAGGCAAGACTTGACGGACCACTTTTTGGGGTTCCGCCATTTCCAGATTCAAAGCGCGTATCACTGTGCTTGCCGACAACACGGGGGTTGCGCCCTGACTAATCAAATCATTGGTGCCGCGGCTCATCGGGCTAAAGATACTGCCCGGTACCGCCATCACCTCACGTCCCTGTTCCAGTGCAAATTGGGCGGTAATTAATGCGCCGCTCCGTTCGCCTGCTTCCGTAATAATCGTTGCCAGCGACAGTCCGCTAATAATTCGATTGCGCGGGGGAAAGTTGGTCGCTTCGGGGCGGGTTCCAATCGGATAATCACTGACGATGGCTCCTTGCCCGTTGGCAACAATGCTTTCCGCCAATTTGCGGTTCGTCTGGGGGTAGGGAATTTCAACCCCGTTTGCCAGTACCGCTATCGTACGCCCACCCATCTCTAAGGCAGTTTGGTGGGCGACCCGATCCACGCCCAATGCCAGACCACTGACAATCGTTAAATTGGCTTCCACCAACCCCTGCGTAATTTTTTCAGTTGCCTGTTTACCGTAGGGGCTTAATTTGCGCGTTCCTACAATCGCAACCGCCCATTCATCGTCAGGTAAAAGCTCGCCCCGTACATATAATACAGGGGGCGAGTTGTTGATTTCTTTCAGGGTACGCGGGTAATTTTCATCGCGCCATGTTAGCACAGTTACGTCGTGGCGGGCTAACAGGTTCGCTTCCTGCTCAAGATTCAGTTTGGTACGGCATTGTAACAACGCATCAATCGAACGGCGATCTAATCCGGCGACGGTATAATGATGGGGTGTCGCTTCCCATGCCGCCTGTAAATCACCCTCAAAATAATCTAATAACACCTGTAACCGCGTGGGTCCTATTCCCGGAACGCGGTTAAACGCAACCCAAAAAATTTTATCTCCATTCATGCTATCGTTAAGACACGAAACTCGGGGTCTTTTTACTGCCCATAACCTAATAATGATGAAACGGGCGACCACAAGGGTACGCCCCTACAGATGCTCTCCTGCTACGCTCTGCCAAGCATAGCACAAAATCACATCATACAAGAAAGAGGCGCATATGCGCCTCTTTCTTGTACTTAAAAGCAAATAGCGGCATGTGCCGCTATTCTGCCTTATCTTTCTTCTCAATCAACCCTTCAAGCAGGTTGATAGTGATGGTTCCCGCTTCTAAATCCACTGTTTCGACAACCGAAGCAATGGCGGGTATCAGAACTTCGCCGTAGGTATCTCCTTTAACGACATAGACTTCATTCGCTCCGGTAAAGAGAATATCGGTGACAGTGCCCAGTGTTTCGCCATCGGTAGTTCTTACCGATAATCCGATGAGCTGTGTCACGTAATATTCATCCTCTTCCAGCGCGGGAAGCCACGCGAAAGGTACTGCCACATCCCGACTCCGAAGACTTTCGGCGGCAGTGCGGTCGGAGATGCCTTCAAACAATACCAACACACTGTTTTGGTGAAGGCGCACCGATTGAACTTTCAATTCGCGGCGGAGCCGTCCATGCAGATACATCGTTTTCAGGGTACGCCAGAAGGCGGGGTCTTCGACAGAAGGGACAATTTTAACCTCGCCCTTAACGCCATGAACCCCGACAATCTTCCCGATAACGACCCATTCCTGCGACGACACTAGCGAATCTCCAAATTCACCTTTTTGCCTTGACGGGCGGCGGCAACCCGCGCCAAATTGCGAATTGCATTGGCAACACGTCCATTCCGCCCGATCACACGTCCCATATCATCGCGGGAAACGTGCAGACGCATATCCACAATGCCACGCCCGCGCTCTTTTTCTTCCACGAGCACAGCATCGGGTTCGTCTACAAGGTTTTTGGTCAGGTATTCGACCAATTCTTTCATGGTGATTTAGTTGGTGGTTTGGGCGGCGCGGTATTCTTTTACCGACTCCGTATCCACACCGACCTTTTTCAACATTCGTTCAACGGCTTCTGTGGGTTGGGCACCCACGCTGACCCAATGCAGGGCACGGTCTTTATTAACAACCACCGTTTCCGGGTCGGTCAGGGGGTTATAATGCCCGATATTTTCAACAAAGCGACCATCACGGGGCGAACGGCTATCCGCGACAACAATACGATACGACGGTTGATCTTTACGACCCGTGCGGCGCAAACGAATTTTCAACATGCGGTTGGGACTCCTGGTCCTGATCCATGATAGAGGTACGCATTCCGCAGGGATGAGAAGGTGTCTCGCACCCTGACCTCCCCGCACCCGCTATGATGGATTGAGAAAAGCTGTGGTTTTCGACAAAAAATAACCTGCCCGATGGCAGGTTGTGATATAGGATTATATACGAAGTAAACATAAAGGCAAG
>CBKYSX010000472.1:0-4177 GCA_966690745.1 uncultured Ardenticatenales bacterium | reverse complement strand
CTAACATCGCCCGTGTGGGTACAGGACCCGCACCTTTCTTAGAGGGCGGCGGCTTGCATACCAGTGGTGCAGGGAGTTTCCTGACGCTTACCAATAGTATCTTTGCGGACAACCTCGTTTCCGATAGCGGCGGCAACGGGGGCGGCTTATTCATCAACTTTGCAGGGGTCGGGCTAAACGAAGTCGCACGGCTGACCCATGTTACGGTAGCAGATGCAACACTGAACAACAGTCAGGCACTCTACTATACAGGCAGTGCCGGAGACCGTGCCTATTTAACCAACACCATCGCCGTCAGCCATACCGTTGGTATTCAGAATCAAGGCGCAACCGGAACCCTTGAAGAAAATTACACGCTCTATTTTGGCAATACCACCAACACCGTTGGTTCGGTGGTTGGCAATCAGGGAACAATTACGGGCAACCCCGCCTTCGTGAATGCCCCCGGCGGCGACTATCACATTACGGGAGCATCGGCGGCGCGGGATGTGGGGACTAATACCGGGGTATTCGTAGATATTGATGGGCATGTCCGCCCGGATGGGGTAGGGTTTGATATCGGTGCGGATGAATCCCTTGCCGCCCCGCCGCCCACCAATACACCCACAAACACTGCCACACCGACGATCACCCAAACCCCAACGGCGGGTCCATCGCCCACGCCAACACAAACCCACACGCCCGGACCGTCGCCTACCGCAACTGCTACAGCTACCGAGGGACCATCCCCTACGCCGACTTCTACCCCAACAGAAGGACCCTCGCCCACGCCGACGCAAACAGGGACACCCGGACCTTCACCGACCCCGACTGAAACGGGTACACCGGGACCCTCGCCCACACCAACCACGCCATCTTCCATGGAAAAACTTTATCTCCCCATGATTTGGCGAGGTTAGAAAGAAAAGGCGGGCAACATCGTATTCATGTTGCCCGCCATCCTTTTATCCCCCATTGCATAGAGCATAAACAGCTAGAACCATCACACTTCTGCAAACTTTCTTTTACCTCCCGTCACAACCTTTTTTAACCGGGGTTAGACCATCAGAGTTTTCTCATTCTTGAGTAAATTGCTTGACTTTGCCTGTTCACGCTCCTATAGTAACCCATGTGAAGGGACACGTTGTGTCCCTTCTGTGCTGTAAAACGGGAATATCTCATTCCTTTCTCTTTACAGCAGTGGATCAATAGAGCGTACCTATGGCACTGGCAAAAGCACAATCTCCCATCATCAGCACCCGTCTGATTCAGTCGCGCCTCCTATTGGCGGCAGGCATCCCGGTGGCTCTCGCCTTACTGGGGCTGGTAATGCTCCTTCACATCCTCGTTGGCGCGGCAGATATTGCGCCCCCCGATGTTATTCAATCCTTCACTGCTTACGATGCTGACAATACAAGCCATCTGGTGATTCGCTCGGTACGATTTCCGCGTGTCATTATCGGGATTACCGTGGGCGCGGCACTGGCAATCGCCGGGGCAATGATTCAAGGCGTTACGCGCAACCGCCTGGCAGACCCCGGACTGCTTGGCATTGAATCCGGCGCAGTGGTCGCTGTGGTCTTAGCCGTCTATTTTCTCAACGTCACTTCCGCCTCCCACTATGCCTGGTTTGGCTTTACGGGGGCGGCAATCACCGGAATCGTGGTGTATTCCCTGGGTTCAATGGGGCGACGCGGCGCAACCCCCGCCAAACTGGTGATTGCGGGCGCGGCTTTGACTTCGCTGATTGGGTCCGTCACCACCACGATTTTGATTTTCAGCCAGCAAACTACAGAACAAATCCGTTTCTGGTTGGCAGGTTCGATTGCCGGGCGTGATTTTACGGTCTATTTGCAGGTCTTACCCTACTTTATCGTTGGCTTCGGGTTGGCATTTGTGCTGGCACGGCAGATTACCACTCTCAGTATGGGCGAAGATGTAGCGCGGGGACTTGGGCAAAACACCCTGCTGATTCAAGGGCTGGCGGCGGTTTCTATCATCTTGTTGGCGGGGGCATCGGCGGCAATTTCGGGGGCGATAGGCTTTATCGGCTTGGTTATTCCCCATATCACCCGCTATCTGGTGGGGGTAGATTATCGTTGGGTCTTGCCCTATTCCGCAATTTTGGGCGCGATGTTACTGGTCGGGGCGGATATTGCCGCACGGGTCATCGTTCGCCCGATTGAATTGCCGGTGGGTATTATGACTGCCCTGATTGGTGCGCCGTTGTTTGTTTATCTGGCACGGTCTAAGGTGCAAGCATGACCACCCTACGAACCCCCTGGCTGACGGTACGGCTTCCGTTACTGCGGCTTTCGTTCCGTATAGATCGCCGCGTTCCGCCTGTAATTGCGGTACTCCTCCTGTTATTGGCGGGGGTGGTGATCTTGAATCTCACCCTCGGCAGTTTCCCCATTTCGCCAATCGAGGCATTACAAACCGCGTTCCGCCTGTCCGGAGCCAACCCCGACCATGAATTTGTGGTCAACCAACTGCGCGTTCCCCGCACCGTGATTGCTATCATGGTGGGGATAGCGTTGGGTATTTCCGGGGCAGTGTTGCAAGGGCTAACCCGCAACGCCCTCGCCTCCCCCGATATTCTGGGGGTCAGTGCGGGCGCGAGCGTTACCGTTGTTGCCGCCATTATTGCGATTCCTGAAATCAGCGTGCGCTATTACCCACTTGCCGCCATCGTGGGGGCATTTACCACTGCATGGCTGATTTATATGTTGGCGTGGCGCGGCGGCAGTTCCCCTGTCCGGCTGATTCTAATGGGAATTGCGGTCAATGCGGTGGCAGGGGCAATTACCTCTCTACTGATCACCTTTGGCGATATCCGGCGCGTGGGTGATGCCCTGCAATGGATGGTCGGCAGTGTGAACGGAACCAGTTGGGATCATATTGGCTCGGCACTTCCCTGGCTCTTTGTGCTACTACCCATCGTCTTGCTGAATGCACGGGGACTGAACGTTTTGAATCTGGGCGATTCGGTTGCTACCGGTCTGGGCGCACCGATTGAATGGCAACGGTTGCTGTTGTTATTTGCAAGCGTTGCATTGGCGGCAATGTCTGTTTCCGTGGCGGGAACCATCGGCTTTATCGGCTTAATGGCTCCCCACATTGCCCGCCAACTGGTAGGACCTTCCCACGAAGGGTTATTGCCCGCTTCCGCCCTCATCGGGGCGTTGGTAGTCGTCGCGGCGGATACGGTCGGGCGTAATTTGTTCACGCCACTTCAAATTCCCGCCGGAATTTTCACCGCCATGCTTGGCGTACCTTATTTCTTATACCTCCTCTACCGCCATAGTGACCGGTGGTAGAGTCACCTTATCCATATCTTAGGAGAGAACCCCCATGACTGTTCATACGTGGCAAACACGTTTTCTACTTCTCATCACCCTGTTGGTGACAACCTTGATGGTCGCGGCTTGTAGTCCGGCAACCCCGACCCTCGCACCCGTATCAGAAAGCACCGATACCGAAACCAGTGCCGCCCCGACGGAAGCAACTGAACCGGCTGAACCAACGGAAGCCCAAGCAACAACAGGTGAATCCGGGGAAACGGCAAGCGATGATGTTTTCCCCTTCACCGTTGAGCATAAATACGGTACCACCGAGATTCCTGCCAAACCGGAACGCGTTGTGTTGGTGGGGTTGGTGGAGCAGGACACCCTGTTAGCATTAGGAATTGTCCCTGTGGCGACCACCGAATGGTATGGCGAACACCCCGGTGCGATTTTCCCCTGGGCGGTGGACAAATTAGGCGATGCCCCCGTTCCCGAAGTGCTCAGTTTCGAGATTGATTTTGAGAAAGTCGCCGCCCTGCAACCGGATGTGATTATCGGTTTGTATTCGGGGATTACCGAAGATGATTACAACCTTCTCTCTCAAATCGCGCCGACGGTTGCCCAGCCCGTTGGCTATGTAGATTACGGGGTTCCCTGGCAGGAAGCCACCCGCACCGTCGGGCGAATTGTCGGGCAATCGGCGGAAGCCAACGCGCTTGTTGAAAACATTGATGCCAAAGTGGTGGAGATACGGGAACAACATCCTGAATTGGAAGGCAAAGAAGTCCTTCTGCTTTCTACCTGGGGCGAAGGCTCTTTCTATGCGTATGGGCCCGAAGACCCCCGCGTTCGCTTCTTAACAGAATTGGGCTTCACCTTCCCCACCGATGTTGAGGAATTCACCGCAGAGG
>CBKYSX010000471.1:0-4179 GCA_966690745.1 uncultured Ardenticatenales bacterium | reverse complement strand
GTCACAAATTCCATTTTGGGAATTACCTTGACAATGTGACCCGCCCCTACAAAACAAATCGCGTACTTCCCGCCCAAAGATTAAAAACAAGGGGCGACCACAAGGGTACGCCCCTACAGGGATTCTTCATCTCTATTGGGAAGGAAAAGGACACCCTGAACCGAATACCTGTATTGATTAGCCCTACCCTTCCAGGGCTATAGATTACCCACAAGTATTTCACCCCTCATTTTAAGGACGACTCTGGTAGGGGCGGGTCATCGGAATGAAAAGCCATCCACCCAGCGTTAAAGACCCGCCCATGTCTCAAAATGGGGCGTGGGTTGGCGGCAACGGCGGGCGGGTGTGCCCTCTATTAGGGTAGACATGCCATTCCGACCACCCGCCCCTACCCCCGAATCCATATGATTTGTGGGTAATCCTTAGCCTTCCAGGGCAGGGTGGGCATCAAGATTTATGGGTAGATGTCCCGAAAGGGTTTGTCTATCCGAAGACAAAAAAAGACAGAGCGGTCGTTATATCGCTCTGTCTGTGGGGGTGATAGGAGTTCCCAATTTTTAATGGGAGCCGCCCCCTTTCTGGTCGGATTGGCGTTTGGCTACCGTGTCCACATAGGTCTGAATATCGTGGATGGTGTCTTTGCTCTGGGGGCGTTGCAAATGGGGCGGCAGACCCTTGTGTTTCTTATCTTTGGTTTTGGGTTTGCGGGCGGGCTTTTTGGGCATATTCCGGTCATGTGCCATTGCATCCTCCTGTGATTCGCGTTGGTTACGGCGTATCCGTCATTCCAACCCGAATCCGTGCATCTATAATTATACACCCTTGATCCTCAGGGAATACAAAGACGGGGTTCAGGTCCAATTCCCGAATTTCCGGCACCTCTTCCACCAGCCGCGACAGGCGTAACAAGAGTTCTTCCACCGCCGGAATATCAGCAGGGGGCAGGTTGCGGTAGCCTTTCAGCAAACGGTAGCCACGAATGGATTTCACCATTTCGTCGGCATCACGGTCGGTGAGGGGAGTCATGCGAAACGCCACATCTCCCAGTACTTCAACATGGATACCTCCCAACCCAAACGCAATCAGCGGACCGAAGCGGGGTTCTTCGCTCATGCCCACCATCACTTCTACGCCCCCTTTGAGCATGGGCTGAATAAGGACACCCTCCATTGAATCCGCCGCTTTTTGGGCGGTGGCGGTGGCGCGGATGGATTCAAATGCCTCCCGCACGGCATCAGCCGATTGCAAATTGAGTAGAACACCGCCGATGTCGGTTTTATGCACCAACCGATGGGAAGCCAGTTTCGCGGCAACCGGATAGCCGATGGTGTCCGCAAGGCGAACCGCTTCATCGGCAGTGGCGGCAACACCCCCCGGCGCAACCGGTAGCCGCATGGTTTCCAGCACATGGCGCGTTTCAGTCGTGGTGAGCCAACCTGCACCCCGTTCGTGGAGGGCATTCTTACAAATCTGACGGGCGCGTTGGGGTTCAATGTCATCCCAATCCGGCACAATACCTTGCGGCGTGGTACGCCATGCGGCATAGTATGCCATTTTGCCGAGTACGCGCCCGATGGTTTCCGGGTATGCCGTCACAGGGATCGTTTCGCTCTCTGTGGTTAAAGGGGTGGGGGTACTGACCGTTTCCCCCGCCATCCAACAGACCAAGACGGGCTTGGCTTTGCCCCCGGCGGCGCGTCCGTTTGCTATACCTTGCACCATCGCCTGTTTGATATCCTCTGCGGTGGTGATACCTACCGGAATGTGAATGACGACCAGTGCATCCACCTCATTCCCCGCCAACAATAATTCGATGGATTGTTGGTATTGTTCCGGCGTAGCGGAGGCAATCAGGTCTATCGGATTGGCGGGGCTGGCGGCAACCGGGAGAAATGCCGCCAAGGTGTCGCGGGTACGGATGGACAATTCCGGCACTTTCAACCCCCCGGCTTCACAGGCATCGGCACACAGAATACCGGGACCTCCGGCATTGGTGATGATACCCACGCGCCGCCCGTTGGGAAGCGGCTGATGGCTAAGGGCGGTTGCCAGTTGGAACATCTCATCCAGACTTTCGGCACGAATAACCCCGCTTTGCTGAACGAGGGCATCTACCGCCGTATCGCTGGAAGCCAGTGCCGCCGTATGGGAGGTTGCCGCCCGTTGTCCTGTTTGGGTGCGTCCGCTTTTGACCACGACAATCGGTTTTTTACGGCTGACCTGTCGGGCAAGGTGGGCAAAACGGCGCGGGTTGCCGAAGGATTCCAGATACAACAGGATAACATTGGTGCGTTCATCCGCGCCCCAGTAGAGCAACAGGTCGTTGCCCGAGACATCGGCTTTGTTGCCCAGGCTGACAAAAGAGGATAACCCCAGATTCATTTCGCGGGTCAGTGCCAGAATCGCCAACCCTAAGGCACCGCTCTGAGATGCCATCGCCACCCGCCCCGGTATCGGCGGAATGGGGGAAAAGGAGGCATTCAGTTGCACCACGGGGTCGCTGTTCACCAATCCCAGACAATTGGGACCAATCATTCGCATCCCGTAGCCCCGCACCTTTTCCAGCAACTGTTTTTGCAAGGAACGCCCGCCGGGAGCTGTAATCTCGGCAAAGCCCGCCGTAATCACCAGCACTGCCCGTACCCCTACCGCCGCACATTCATCTACGATAGGCGACACGGCATCGCGGGGGGCGGTAATCACGACCAGATCGGGCACTTCGGGCAAAGCGTGCAAATCGGGATAGGCACGGATGCTGTAAATGACTCCGCCTTTGGGATTCACGGGGTAGACCGCACCTTGAAAATGCCCTTGTACTAGGGATTCCACTACGCGATAGCCCACCGAGTTGGGATGATGGGAAGCACCGACCACGGCTACCGAACGGGGCTTAAAGAAGGAAGTCAGCGAGGCAATGGTGGCAGATTGCTCCCGTTGGCTGGTAATTCGCACGCTTTTAGCCGTAGGAAGCACCGAAATGTCGGCGACCAACACCGTTCCATCCCGTTCGGTTTCGACATGAAAACCGGACTGCTTAAAAACCTCAATCATTGGGCGGTTTTCCGTCAGTGTGACTGCTTCAAAGGTAGTAATGCCATGATGGGAGGCAACCACCGCCAGCCGTTCCAATAACTGGGAGGCAATCCCTTTCCCCTGAAAAGCATCGTCCACCGCAAAGGCGACTTCGGCGCGTTTGTCGGAGAGTAGGCGATAGGTGGCGGTCGCAATGATGGTCGGTGTACCTGATACGGTGCGGAAGACCAGAAGGGTAAGCAATACGGAGGGGTCATTATCCGCGCACAATTCCCGTACCGCATCGGGAACCACTTGGCTAAAGAAGCGGCGATAGCGGGATTCGGGTGAGAGTCGCACAAAAAAGTCGTGCAATGCGTCTCGGTCCTGCGGGGTGGCCGGACGTAACGCGGCGGTACTCCCATCGCGCAGAATTAACCGTCCCGCCTCCGGTAGTTCTTGCGGCGGTGGGGGGATGTGGAGTGGACGAATAGCAGTCATATCTGGCTCCGAATCGTTGATATGGATAGGGTGTATTGACAGAGCGGTAGGAACACATCCGTGTTATGGCAAAAAGTTTGAGGTGTACGGGAACGACAACCCACCCCCTACCCCCCTTCCAAGAGGGAGCTTTCCTTTGATTATTCTTATGTCAACACATACACAGGCATCCCCAAGGGTCGCCCCTACAGGAGAAAGTCAATACAGAGTCAGTCTAGGGGAAAGGGGCGCGGTTCGTAACGGACGGCGGGGGAGCTTAAACGCTGGTCATGTGGCTAGGCAGAGAAGCCGAAAAGAGGGGGGGAGCAATCGGAAAAACTCGCCGATTAGGGGAGGCACTTTATCGTAAAAAGGTGTATTTCTATCTATGAAAGGGTATGAAGGTTCGACGGTACCCTTCAAGCGATGTACCCTTCCATTTCAATCGTGTGTGCTGTCGAACCACCTGCGAAAGGAGTAGATGATGACTCTGACGCGTTGGGAACCGTTCCGTGAAATGTTGACCTTGCGTGATGCCTTTGACCACTTCTTTGAAGACCCATTCACCCGTCGCGGGGAATGGATCGCCACCCTGCGGGGGGTTCCCGCCCTCGATATGTATGATGTGAACGGGAGCATCGCCCTTGACATCGCGTTGCCGGGGGTGAAACCCGAAGAAGTGGAGGT
>CBKYSX010000470.1:0-4179 GCA_966690745.1 uncultured Ardenticatenales bacterium | reverse complement strand
AGGGGTGTGTGCAAGACACTTCGTGCCAATGCGTTGCATTCATGCGCGTAGCGACTTGTGGTCGCCCAACCAACCCCCGCAGAACATTGTTTGTAGGGGCGGGTCAGCGAACCGATACCTTCCAAAATGAACCCGTTGACCCGCCCGCCGTTGTCGTGCATCGCCACCGGTGCGGATTCCATTTCCAACGGCGGGCGGGTCACAAGTTCTATTCCCGATTCGTTGGTAAGATGTGACCCGCCCCTACCATCGTTCCTATAAAAAATGGATGATGCATCCAAATGACAATCCACCCGACAAGCACATACAGCCAGCCCCGTCCCTTATGGAGATTAAAAATTAAACGCCGTACCCCTTCCCCCGACCTAAAGGACAGGGCTACAAAATACGGATATATCCAAATAGAACACCCGTATTGAGTAGCCCTGCCCTTCCAAGGCAGGGAAGAAATCGGTTACGGTATTTCATTTTTAATGTTTATTACGTCTATGAACTCCCCATAAAGGATTGGGCGGCAAGCGAAATGAGCACCAGCAGACTGTTGTATCCGGCGTGAACCAGAATACAGGCGGTGGTGTTGAAATAGCGGCGCACCAACCCCAGTACAACGCTCAGAATCAGCACAATCAGGGTGGCAAAAGAGAGTTCGTATTGGGTGTGCAGAACGGTAAAGAGTAAGGTAGTGAAGACGATGCCAAAACGGGGTTGTACCGCGCCGCGCATCAGGACTTCTTCGCCAATGCCCGCCGCAAAGCCGATGGTAATTGCCCCGGCAATGCTCATGGTGCTTTCGTCGAAGAGCCACAGCGCAGAAATTCCGAATTGCAACAAGACCAAGCCGATAATGATGGCAGGGAGAATCAGCAATTGGATGGCAGACAAGCCGCCCAGCCCCAGCCGTTCACGGGTTTCCCCCCAACTGCGGCGCAAGCCCAATCCGACCCCCAGCAACGCAATAAAGACAAAGATCGCCCCCTGCTCCCAAATTGCAATTAGAGAGAGCGAGTCAATACGCCCGGCAAGGGTTTCCGCCGAAACGGTACGGGTGAGCAAAATTGAGCCAAGGTTGCCGCCGATTGCCCAGAGTGCCAGTTGTACCGCAATCGTGTGCAGGGTGCTTTCGGGGTTCAGTTCCCAACGCAACCGGGGGTATAACCACACCTGCACCCGTTGCACCATCAGCAGGAACGCAATAATACCGGTAATCGCAAAGAGGACTCCGGCACTGCCAACATCGGCTCCCGCGGGAAAGGCGGTCAAAGCCGTATCGTTGCCTATCACACTGCTTAAGGCAAGGAGAATCCCCCCGGAGACCAAAAGCGCATTAACACCGGCAGTTAAGACCAGCGCCAAAACCCGCCATACCTGCCCGGCGGGGGCGAGGTTGGCGATAAGAACCAAACCATATAACGGCGCAAATGTGAGAAACACCCGTTACCTTTCCGACATCGTGATTCGATTAAAAGGAAGGGTTAGATTATAGTGCATATTGCATATTTCATAGTGCATAAACGGCGGGAGTCGTGATACTGCACAAGATGCTTTACAATTGGTTTTATCGAAAAGATTTTCTATAAAGAATACCAAGTGTAAGTTGAAAATGCAAACGTGGCAGGGTCTGTTTCCGCCTGTTTTCTGCTTTCTGCATCCCGCGTCCCGTCCTGACGACAGGGCGAAGCATCCGTATTCTGCCACACCCGCCCGTTTGGAGAATTGGTTCCATGCCACACCTCCGCCACGTAACAAAATCGGGCGGATGCTTCGCCCCTACAACACCGTAAAACTTTCTGCGTCTTGCGTCCCCAACGGCGGGCGGGTCAACGGGTTCATTTTGGAAAGCCCTTCATTCCCTGACCCGCCCCTACAAACCCTGACCCGCCCCTACAAATGATCTTCTGCGGGGTGGACGGGCGACCACAAGGGTACGCCCCTACATTCCTGTGCGTTCCCCCACTTGTCACCCGTTGAATTTAAGGGTATTGTGAAGGCAGGTGCGTATGCAGGACGCAACCCAACAGGGTTACTTTACGTAATGGCTGTTGAAATCCTCTCTTACATTGGCAGAGCGACGAGGCTCTGGTTGCCATACCTGTTGTTGTGCGTGTTGAAGCGGAAATCGTAACCCCAAAGGAGTGCCCATGGAAAACACTGTCGGCGTATTCTTAGGAAGTTTCGTCGGCTTCGTTGCCTGGTTTCTGGTGCGGTACCTGCTGGCAGGGCTGTACACCGTAGACCAAAACGAACGTGCCGTAAAAACCGTTTTCGGGAAAGCCGAACGGTTGGCAAATGCCACCACCTTAGACGACCCCACCCTTGCTGAAACATTACACCCCGAAGAACGGGAACGCTATATGTACCCGCAAGTGCGGGTGATTCCCCCCGGCGGACCCTACTTCCGCTGGCCCTGGGAACGGGTTTATAAAGTTTCGATTGCGACCCAGACGGTAAATATGGCGTATGACCCCGAAAGCCGCGAAGCCAACCACAACAACACGATGTTGGATGCGGTGACGAAAGACCAATTGAACACAGGGTTGAAAGGGCAAATCCGCTTCCGTGTTTCGGAACGGAACCTGTACGCCTTCCTGTTCGGGGTGAAAAACCCGATTACGCACGTTATGGGCTACTTCATTTCGATTATCCGCCAACGGATTGCGAATTTTGAAGCCACCCATACGGAAAGTATCGCAGGTCCGCAAGCGAGCGATAACTCTCCGGCGGCGGGGGTTTCGATTAACGACTTGCGGAAAAACCTGCGGGCGATTAACGAATTTATGGATCAGGAATGTGCTTCCTCGTCCGCCCGCTACGGGGTTTTTCTGGATGCCTCGCTGATTACCGAAATCATCCCCTCGGATGACATCGAAAGCGCGTTGGCGGCGGTGAACACCGCGCAGAACCAGGTGTCCAGCGACATCAGCCTTGCCCACGCCGGTGCCGACCAACGGATTGTACAATCGCGCCGCGCCGTGGAAATCGAAACCTTGAAGGCACAGGCAGAAGTTGAACCTCTGCGAGCGTTGGCGAACCAGCTGGCGGAATTGAAAAAGTCCGGCGACGATGTGCTGGAAGCCTATGTGCGGAACGTGCGCCTGCAACTCTATACGAACGCCAACCAGGTCTTCTTGGAGGTGGAAAAATGATCGGATTTCTAGTCGCCGCCGTTGTATCATTTTTCGCATGGTTCATCATCATGCCGCTCATTCTCGGTTTTCTGCGTCTGATCGGCTTCTACACGATTGTCGGGGAGCGTGAGGCACAGGTCTTCCTGCTGTTCGGGAAGGTGCTGAAAGTGATTGACCAGCCGGGGTTACACCTGTTGTGGATGGAATTGGGACCCCAAGCCTTTCTGGTGAACTGGTTGGGCGAACGGCGCGTGGTGGATTTGCGCGTAGACCAACGCTATTTGCGAAGCCAGCCCGTCAACTCCGAAGAAGGCGCACCCATGGGGATCGGGGTCTGGTACGAAATGTACGTGAGCGACCCGGTAGCGTTCCTCTTTAAGAACGCTGACCCGCAAGGCTCGTTGGCGGCAAACGTGAGCAACTCAACCGTGCGGACGTTGAGCAACATGCCTCTGGATTCGATGCTCCAGACCCGCCATGAAATGAGCCGCGCCGTGCGTGCCGAAGTATCGCCCAAGAGCCATGAATGGGGCTACCGGCTGGGGTCGGTCTACATTCGGAAAGTTCACTTCCGCGATGGCAATATGATTCGCCAGATTGAAGAGAAGGTGGGCAACCGTTTGCGGCAGGTGACCAGTGCCATTAAGCAGGACGGGGCGAACCAGGTAAACGTGATTAGTGGCGATGCCGAAAAGAAAGCCGCCACCGAATTTGCCCGCGCCGAAGCGATGCGCCCGAAAATCATTGGGGATGCCCTGAGCGATATTACCCGCGATGCGGATGTGTCGCGTGCGATGTTCGAGATTTTGGAAATCCAACGGCTGATTAACAGCAAAGCGCGGATTACCCTCCTCCCCAGTGGCGAAGGAATCGCCCCCCTGATGGCGGCATTGCCAAACGCACAGGGACGGTAACTCCGTTCCATTGAATCAAAAAGAGGACTGTATGATACAGTCCTCTTTTTTTGTTGGGAACAGTCACGGGCGGCACGAACGACACGGGGCTGAAGCACCCGTGCTAAGAGGACAAAACCCTAACGGGTTATAACCCCAAC
>CBKYSX010000469.1:0-4180 GCA_966690745.1 uncultured Ardenticatenales bacterium | reverse complement strand
TCTTTTTCGTCTCCAGTGGTCTCATCCGTTGCCACCGCCTCCACGGCGGGTGCATCGGTCGTATCTTCTCCGGTATCGTCTGTCTCCCCGGTTTCAACATCCACAGCCGTTTCGCTTACGGGTGTTGAGGGTTGGTCACTTTCCGAACCCCCTACAATGTCCCCATCTCCCAACGGCGTATCGCTAAATTCTTCCACCGGTTGAGCGCGAAGCTTTGCGACTTCATCTGCAATCTCTTCCTTGGAAGCCACTTCGCGGGTGGCGGCATGGTCGTCACGCACAATCAAATAGCGGATCACATCTTCGTACAGGTTCAACTGACGTTCGATGATTTCCAAACGGCGGCTGGGCAAATTGACCTGATAAATCACGTCAATGCCTGTGTTGTGGCGTTTGATGGGGTAAGCGAGGCGGCGTTTGCCTTTGCGAGCCACCTCTAAAATTTCACCGTTGTTTCCGGTGACAATCGTATTCACACGCTCAATGCGTGTTTCCAATCCGGCATCATCAATTTCCGGTTGAAAGACGATGTACATCTCGTACCGGCGTAGTTCGTCCAGCATGGTATGACCTTTCTTTGGACATGAGTCCCCACCCCTTGAAGTGCATAGTGCATATTTCATAGTGCATAAACGGCAACGACGATTCCTGTATAGTCGTTACTATGCAATATGCAACATGCAATATGAAAATGTAAGCAACCGTATATTTGTGGGTTGCTCGTTGGGTGAGGCAGTAAGGTGTTTATACATAACAAGAGGGCGGCGGAATATCGCCGTCCTCTTGCGGAAATCGGGATTATAGGGATTTTGAGGAAAGAATCAAGTTCAAGTGACTTTTACTCCCGACGAATCAGCGACAGGAACAATTTATAAACGGTTCCCTCCACCGCACCACTATCACACCCCCCCGCCTGCGGACGGGCAACCCCCCGTTGGTCTTCGGTCGCACCACAGGAGGCGGTAGGAATATGATCAAGGGCTTCGCTGTCGGGGGCGGGCGGGCGCGTGGCGGTCAATCCGCCATAATTGCCCAATGGTAACAAGGGAACGTTCGCGTTTTGCACATCTCCTGTCTGGGTAAAGACACCGCAATAGGTATCGTCCGACAGATTGTACCCGTTCGACGTAATGACCCCTGCACAATTTCCTTTAGTGTTATATGCCACAATGGATTTGCGAATGGTAAGGGTACTCGTACCATCACCATCGTTATAGATGCCTGCGCCGAAATCCGCTGTATTGTCGGCGATGGTGACATATTCCAACGTGGCGGCGCGGCTTCCTTCTTGATAGAATGCCCCTCCGCCATCTTCGGCGGTATTGCTACTAAAGGTGCTGTTCCGCACATCAATCGTACAGGTACTAAAAATACCGCCCCCGTTCGCCGGTACCGAATTGGTATTGAGGGCTTCATTTCCACTAAAGGTAGAGCCTGTTATGGACAGCCCCGCCGCAAAACAATGGATAGCCCCGCCGGTGGTAACAGTACTGTTATCGGTGAAGGTGCTGTCACTAATAACGTTTTCCGTTCCGTTATAAAGCCAAATCGCGCCGCCGCTTCCTATGACAGCATCATTCCCATCAAAGGTGCTTTCCGTTACGGTTAAAATCATTCCGTTGGACTCAATTGCCCCGCCATAGCCACCGATGTTAGTGGTAAAAGTAGAGCCTGTAATCGTGGCACTGCCACCCGTATCCAGATAAATCGCCCCACCGTCCAACGCCCGATTGCTGGTAAAAACAGTATCCGAAATCGTCGCCGTGCCATTAATGACCGCAATCGCGCCACCGGTTCCGACATTGCCGTTGATGATATTGTTATTAAAAGTGGAACCTGTAACGGTCAGCGTTCCACCATCATGGAAGACCACACCCCCACTGGTTTCGTTATCCCCGGTCAATCCGTTATCACTGAACGTACTGTTGGTGATGATTAAGGTACCGATGTTGCTAATCGGTGAACCATTAGAAACGTGTTGGCTCATCGTTACATTGTTTAAGGTTAATGCGCCGAAATTCTCCAGCGCATGTACGCCATTGAACGCGCCTCGTTGGAGTACCAGGTCATTGAGGGTGAGTGAAGCATCATTGAAGATTTGGAAAAAGGAGGTCAGATTGTTCCCGTCAAAGGTGATAGTCCCGCCTCCGTCAATAATAACGGCTTCCGAAATCGTTTTGCGGGCGGAAAAAACAATCGTGGCATCTCCCCCACAATTGAACGTAATCGTACCGCCACCTGTATTCTGAACGGTGGTCAGGGCACTATCAAAGGCACTTTCGGTACAACTACCGGGAGTCCCTGTTCCAACCACCGCATCATCGGCATGAACGGGCGCAGGTTGAAGCAACAGGGTCGTCAAGAGTAATGCGAAAAGCGTCAATAACAGCCATATACGGTGCATAGGGACAATCCTCTCTCAAGGGGGTTTATCTGTATTAGGGGTCGTTTTCGGACAAACAACATCTTGTGCTACCTGATTGTAGTCGTTGTTTTTTGTCTTGTGTAGCCATCAGGTTGAACCCTCTTGCGGAGTTGGAGGTAGAGTTGCAACAGATAGTGGTAGGAGGGCGCGAAACCGAGTTTCTGCCGTTGAAAACTCGGTTTCTTTCTAAGATTTTAGCGGTCTCACTACTCATTTGCATCAACAACGAGTTGGAAACCCTGTTCAAGCAAACAGGTATCTTGTCAACGCATAGAACACAACAAGGGCGTTATGTTCTCCAATCATTTTTGGGCATAATCTTGCCTATGAAAGTATTACTGATTTCCGATACACACGGATACTTCGACCCTGCGCTTGCGGAACGCTTTGCGAATGTAGAGATGATTTTACACGCGGGGGATGTCGGGACGGAAGCAGTTTTAACCCATTTACGTGCTATTGCACCTACCGTTGCGGTACGCGGCAATGTGGATGGTGGGGGGTGGGGGCGGGAATTGCCCTTAGAAACAGTCGTAGAAGTCGGGTCACTCCGAATTGCCATGCTCCATATTGCGGGCAATCCGAAAAAGCCCCATGCCGATGCGCTGGCATTGATTCGCCGCGAACAGCCGGATATTTTACTGGTCGGTCATTCGCACATCCCTGTGATTGAACGCGCCCATGGCACCTTATGGGTCAATCCCGGTGCGGCTGGCAATCAGGGGTGGCACCCCGAACGAACCTGTATGCTGTTACAAATCGGGGCGGAACGAACCATAGACTTAATGTCGCTGGGAAAACGATAGAGAGAAGAGAGCGGAGAAAGGAGAGTGCTGATGTATAACCTCTCCGCTTTCCATTCTCGGCTCTAAAAGGACAAACCATGAATTCGTCATTGGGAACTAATCAGAGCGTGTTACGCTACGCCGCGTACGATGCCGACGATGATTTGCGGATACGGCGGGAGTTTCACGAAAAGTACAGTCGGCTGAAAGGCAATTTCCATGAATGGGTAGCGGCACAACTCCCGCTTCGCCCGACCGACCGCGTGCTGGATGTCGGGACGGGTCCGGGTGATTTTCCGCAAATGCTCTACCGTTTGGGGCATCAGGGATTCGTTGTGGGGATGGATTTGTCGGAAGGCATGATCAAAACCGCAAAAGGGAGCGCACCCCGGCAGGCATGGCTAGTGAGCGATGCCCAACAGCTCCCCTTCCCCGATAATTCTTTTGACGGCACGATGGCGCGCCACATGCTCTACCATGTGCCCGATATTGATAAAGCAGTGCGGGAAATGGCACGGGTCACGGTGGAAGGTGGGTGGACAATGGCAGTCACCAATGCCCGCGACAACATGACCATGATTTTTGATATTTGGGACGCGGTAGAACATCCCGCCGTCATGCAAGCCGACCCCATATCAGCCCTGTTTCCATTAGAAGAGGCGGCATCCTATTTCACACCCTATTTCAGGGATGTACAGACCATCACACGGGATGATGCCGTATTACTGCCATCGGTAGAGCCATTGGTTTATTACCTCTATTCGGGGCGGCATTTACGCATGAACCCCGACCATACCGAAGCCGAATGGCAGGCAGTACAAGCAGAATTGGTACGCCACGCCGAAGCATTATGGGAACGGGAAGCGCGGGATGGTGTATTGACCATCTCAAAACGCATGGGGCTGGTGGTCGGGTATCGTAGGTAAATCGAGAAGTCAAACCCAAATGAAAAGCGCGGCGGGAAGGATTT
>CBKYSX010000468.1:0-4187 GCA_966690745.1 uncultured Ardenticatenales bacterium | reverse complement strand
GACCCAACGGCGCGGGGAAATCCACTCTGATTAAAACCATTCTGGGGTTGATTGACCCGGCGGCTGGCGAAGTGCAAATTTTCGGGGATACGCTTAAAGCCAATCGCCGCCGCGTGGGGTATGTGCCGCAACGGGGCAGTGTGGATTGGGATTTCCCCACCAGTGCGCTGGATGTGGTGCTAATGGGAACCTACGGGCGGTTAGGCTGGTTCCGCCGGCCCGCCAAACCGGAGGTCGAACGCGCCCGCACCGCCCTGCGTTCCGTTGGCATGGAAGAGTTTGCCGACCGGCAGATTTCTCAACTATCGGGCGGGCAACAACAACGGGTCTTTCTGGCGCGGGCATTGGTGCAAGAAGCGGATATTTATTTCATGGATGAGCCGTTTCAAGGGGTGGATGCGACCACCGAAAAAGCGATTATCACGGTATTGCGTCAACTGCGGGATGATGGACGGGCAGTCGTGGTCGTCCACCACGACCTCGAAACCGTTCCCGAATACTTTGACGAGGTGCTTATCCTGAATGTCCGCAAAATCGCCGAAGGCAAAGTTTCTGACGTATTTACTAATGACAATCTCCGTCGCGCCTATGGCGGTAAGTTCGCATTGATTGAACGAAAACAAAGTTGAGGATTGGGTAGTGAGTATTGAGAAACGGCAAACGATTTCTTAGAACTATTCCCTAGATAAGTAAGAGAATCAATCTAAAGTCCTTTCTCAATACCCAATTCTCAATACCCGAATCTTTTATGGATATTACCCTTCTCTTTACCGATTATACCCTCCGTAACGTTGCTCTGGGTGCGATGATATTGGGGATTGTGAGCGGCGTGTTGGGCGCGTTTGCCGTCTTACGCCGACAGGCGTTGCTGGGCGACGCGATGAGCCATGCCGCCCTCCCCGGCATCGTGCTTGCCTTTATGCTGACGGGAACCCGCGCTTTATTCCCGCTAATGTTGGGCGCGATTATCGCCGGGTGGGTGGGTGCCCGTTTCATTTCCAGTGTGGTACGCCGCACCCGTCTGAAAGAAGATACGGCGTTGGGTATTATTTTGAGTGTCTTTTTTGGCTTTGGTCTGCTCTTGCTCACCTATGTTCAACGACAGGGCAACGCGCAACAGGCAGGATTGGATCGCTTTTTGTTCGGGAAAGCCGCCGCGATTGTCACGCAGGATGTGATTGAAATGGGCATTGTGGGTGTGATTGCACTGGTGGTACTGATTCTATTCTGGAAAGAATTTAAACTGCTTGCCTTCGACCCTGAATACACCGCCGCGTTGGGCTTTCCGGTGCGCTTTTTAGATACCTTACTTACGACACTCATCGTTATTGCAATCGTCTTAGGGTTACAAACCGTAGGCGTGGTACTGATGAGTGCCATGATTGTCGCCCCCGCCACTGCCGCCCGCCAATGGACCGACAAACTCAGTACGATGGTGGTGCTGTCGGCTCTCTTTGGTATTCTGGGAGGCGTGGGCGGGGCGGTGATTAGTGCTACCTCGCGGGGGTTGTCAACGGGACCGATTATTGTGTTGACCATGAGTGCAATCGTGGTGCTGTCCCTGCTCTTTGCGCCCAATCGCGGGATGGTCTGGCAATGGTGGCGACAACAGCAAAACCGCCGCCAGTTGGGAACTGCCACCGTCCTTGCGGACTTATACGAACTAGCGATGACGCATGGCGACCCCACCCACAGCCACCCGATGGGAACCCTGCAAGCCGCCCAACCCCGTAGCAACATTAAGGCACTCTTGCCTCAACTGGAACGGGACGGGTTGGTCTATCGCACGGCAAGTAACGAATGGGCGTTGACGGAAAAGGGTATTGCTGAAGTCAAACGGTTGAATGGGGCAGAGGCAATGGCGGAGGTTTCCCCGCATAGTGCAAAGGTAACAGCGGTACAATAGCGCAAGCGAGTTTTTATTCGATGGTACCCGCCCCAACCTGAAGGATGGGGCTAACAAATACGGGCGGGGCGCGACGGTTCTTACAAGCGAACGGCGGACGGGTCAACGGGTTCATTTTGGATATATCGCCATTTTCTGACCCGTCCCTACAAATCACTCCTATGAATGCTTCTCTCGAAATTATTATCATCGCGTCGCTTACGGCGATTGCCTGCGCCCTGCTGGGTACGTTTTTGGTGTTACGGCGTATGGCAATGATGAGCGACGCGATTAGCCATAGCGTCCTACTCGGTATTGTGGTCGCCTTTTTTGTGGTGGAAAGCACCAACCACCCGTTGGTCATTGTGGGGGCGGCATTGACCGGGGTGTTGACGGTTGCACTCACTGAATTTCTGACCCGCACCCGCCTGGTGAAGGAAGATGCCGCAATTGGTTTTACCTTCCCTGTGCTGTTTTCTATCGGTGTGTTGCTGATTAACCTCTATGCGGGGAACGTTCACATTGACCAGGATGCGGTCTTGCTGGGTGAATTGGTCTTTGCCCCCTTCAATCGCTTAAACCTCTTCGGGCTAGAATTGCCCGTTGCCCTTTGGGGCATGGGGACAATTGCCCTGTTGAACCTCGCCGCGATTGTCTTGTTCTACAAAGAACTTAAAATTGCCACCTTTGACGAAGGATTGGCGGCGGCTCTCGGCTTCTCGCCTGTTCTGATTCATTACGGGTTGATGTCGTTGGTTAGTATTACCGCTGTGGGTGCCTTTGATGCGGTAGGAGCAATTCTGGTCGTGGCATTGATGGTGGCTCCACCAGCCGCGGCTTATTTGATTACGGATCGTCTGCCTGTGATGGTGGGGTTGGGCGCGGGCATCGGGGTGCTCTCAGCGGTGAGCGGGTATTATCTGGCAAGTTTGCTGGATGGTTCAATTGCCGGAGCGATGGCAACCATGACAGGGGTTTTCTTTGTCCTGTCGCTTCTCTTTGCGCCGGAACGGGGGTTGGTGGCGCAATGGCTTCGCCGCCGCCGCCAACGGCAGGAATTTGCGGTGGATATGCTGTTGGTTCATCTCCACCAGCATGAGAACACCGCAGAGGCGGCTGAAGAAAATGCGGTCCCTGCGCTCCGCGAACATTTACGCTGGGATGCTGATTTTGCTCAAAAGGTGCTTGCCACTGCCCAGTCACACCAACTGGTGCAAACGACAAATCAACTGCTCCAATTGCTTCCTGCGGGGCGCGACCGGGCACAACAGGTGTTGATGCGGTAAGGTTTTGTTGCAGAGAGAAAATTGAGCAAAGGCGAAACGGCAACCCACCCCCCTTCCCCCTCCCCCAAGAGGGGGAGTTTCTTCATCCTTTTGTTTCATCGTTCATTGTCAGGTAGAGATTGTCTTCTCCCTCATCTTTATGCTTTAATCTGTCACTGCCGTCTTCCGCTTTCTGCGTCCTGAATACTCTTCCCACTCAACCGAAATCTTATGGACTATTCTCACTGGCTCAATTCTGCCATTTCCGTTGCCCACCGCGCCGCCGCCACCATTATGCCCTATTACGGCGGGGAATTTACGGTAGATATTAAAGAAAACGACCCGCGCAATCTGGTGACAGAAGCAGACCGTGCTACGGAAAGCGCGATGGTTTCCCTGTTGCGGGACCTACACCCCGACCATGCTATTCTGGGCGAAGAAGGGACAGGTTCGGGTATTCACCCCACTCTACCCACATGGGTGATTGATCCGATTGATGGCACGAACAACTTTTCCCACCGTTTGCCATTGTTTGCAGTGAGTATCGGGGTTTATTATCAGGGGAAAGTACGGGTGGCGGTGATTTACGCCCCTGTAGTCGGGTGGCTGTTTACGGCAGTGGAAGGGGGCGGTGCAACTTTAAATGGGCAACCGTTACACGTCAGCCAACGGGGAGATTTGGTGACAGCCCTCGCCTCTTGCGAATGGTCACGCCGCCCTTCCCATCGCAAAGCCGCCCTCGCCACCGCCGCCAACCTGTTGGATCACATCCTCGCCTTCCGTTCAATGGGCAGTGCCGCAATTAGCCTTGCCGCCGTTGCCGCCGGATGGCTGGATGTCTATTACAATTACCGTTTGGATGTGTGGGACATCATGGCAGGGGCGTTGATTATTGAGGAAGCGGGGGGAACCGTTACCCATCTGGATGGGTCGCCTTTAGACTTTACGCAAAAAAATATCCTGGCCACCAACGGGTTATTGCACTCAACGGTGCTACCTATGATTGAGGCGGAAGCCGTATAAATTGGAAAGTTCAG
>CBKYSX010000467.1:0-4190 GCA_966690745.1 uncultured Ardenticatenales bacterium | reverse complement strand
AAGTGACTTGTTTTATAACCTGCCATATTGATGCCCCATCCTTTAGGTCCAAAGATTACCCGCAATTATCAATTCCTAATCAACCTACCTCACAATTTGTATGGTAGGGGAGGGTGGTCGGCATGGCGCGTTTACCCTTATAGAGCGCACACCCGCCCGCCGTTGCCGCCAATCCACGCCCCATTTTGGGATAAGGACGGGTCTTTAACGATGGCTGGATGGCTCTGCATTCCGATGTGTGCAAGGCACATGCGCGTAGCGATGCCCCTACCTCCCAAACCCGTTTGATTTGTGAGCTTAGTTCTTCAGGTTGGGCAGATGTTTGAAGGAATGTTGTTATTACGGCGGTGTGGGCAATTCCTGTTGTGCCGGGTGGGGTACGATCTCAACCTCATTATCGCTTCGGATTTGCACCGCATGAGGTTCAATCTGTGCCGTGCGAACCGTGCGATTCGCAAACGCATAGAGCGAGGTGAGCAAATAGATACAGCCCCCGATGACAATCACATAGCGCACTTCAATGACATCCGACAGCCACGCAAAGAAAATCGTGGCAATCGTAAAGGTGAGATAGGCAAGCGTTTCTTTGGTTGCCGATACCCGCCCACGCACATTGGGGTCAATGGTTGCCTGTAACAACGATTCCTGCGCCACGTCCCGAATCGCGGCAGGGGGACCAAAAATAAAACACAACACAATTGCCCACCAGACATTCGGGCTTGCCGCATACCCTAACGTGAGTATCCCGAAAATAAAGGCGTTGCTGATGATAATCCACCCGGCGCGTCGTGCCAGTCGCGCCGCCAGAATTACCGCCACCACGCCACCCGCCCATTGTCCGATGAAATAGGCGGCACTCTGATAGCCAAATTCAATCACGCCTGCATTGAGTGCCTGTTGGGTAAATGCCAGCATCAATGCCGACGACCACAACCCGTGCGGGATGAATTCAATCATCTCCATTGTCAGCAGGCTCCGCGCCAACCGATGTTGACGAACATAACGCAACCCTTCCACAATGGAGGCGAACACGGTGGGTGGCTTCACTTGTTCAAGGTGCGGGGAACGTTTGGCAAAACGAATCCATGCCACTACTAAGGTTGCCACCCCGTAACTCGCGGCAACCCCCGCAATCACATTAATGATCCCCAGTTGTGCCAGCGACACCCCACCAACAATGTAACCAATGCCCATGATCGCCTGATTGGTGGTCAGAATCAGACTGTTGGCGCGGACAAGTTCACCCCTTTCCACCAACGCCGGAATCGTGGCGGACACCGCTGGGCGGTAGAGCGTATTGGTCATTGCCAGCAAAAAGACGACCAGATAGACCCCCGGCAAATAGAACCAATCGGCTGAAAAGAGGGCGAATAAGATTGCTACCAGTACCGCTTTTACCAGTGTGGCACCGATTAAAATCACGCGGCGTGGATAGCGGTCTACCAATACCCCCGCTACCGGACCAAACAAAAACGGGGGACTGCTGGTTGCCACTGTTACCAACGCCGTTTGCAGAGTGCTCTGGGTGCGTTCATACACTGTCACCATCACCCCCAGACTAAACAGCGTATCTCCCAGCGTCACGAACATCTGCGTCAGCCAGAGCAACAGGAAGCGATAATTACGGAATAAGGATGAGAACATAGAGATAGGATGTAGAAAGCGGGACACAGAAAGCAGAAAAAGGCTAGAGGAATATTGTACTGCAACGGGGCGACACGGCTACTGGACGATGGGGTAGGAGTGACTTAATAGGTCTATGAAACAGAGTTTTCAACGGCAGAAACTCAGTTTCTTTCTTATCCGAAAAATAAAAGTTAAGTTCAAGGAACTATGATTTAACTTACAACAAAATATCACCCGCCTGAACCTCAATCCCCAAAGTGGTCATAATCGTGTCATACGAGTGGTACAAAACAGTGCGGGTATACGCATCTCCAACGGGTGTATGATATTGGGCAATCCGATTCCGATTGACATCAATAATCCACACTTCGGGGATTCCGGCAGAGGCATACAGAGGCAACTTGTCATTCACATCATAACTCAAAGTCGTATCACTCACTTCAACGACCAGATAAACATCGGCGGCAGAGGCTTTTTCCGGTTCATCACCTAAATGATACCGCTTGACTACCATTGCATCAGGTTCGGGTTCGCTTTCTTTGGATAAGATAAAAGGGCTTTGAATGTCTATACTATAGTTTGGTGTAAAAGTATGTATTAAGACCTCACCCAAACGACTTCCTATGACAATATGTTTCCCACTAAGCGGAGGAATAGAGTGAACTTTACCTCCGAGGAGCTCCACGCGCTCATCAGGCGCGAAAACTCCCGCCTCTGCCATCTTGTGATAATCTTCTACCGTAAAGGGTCGGAATGTAGTAAGTGTCATATCGCATACTCCTGAAACATATCTGAAAGTATAGCCGACCCTTAACCATAATGGAATAAGCGTTTTTGTAGGGTGATGAGGTATGCAGATTACGAAATAAAATAATTTTAAAGGAGTCGTGTACTGGGGTGTTCTACGGCAAAATCAACGCCTTCACTACTTTTTGCGCCGCGACATCTTCTAACGCTTGCTGGGCATCGTGCAAATGGTAATGCCCGCTGATCATCTCCCGCCACGCGAATTGATGGTGATAACGCGCAAGTACCTGCACCGCCCGATAAAAATGGCTGGTGTCACTGCCCCAACACCCACGAACATCCAGGTGTTTTTGATTCAAGTGCAAATGGGGATTAAAGCTCACGTCGCCCGCATTGGTGTATTGCCCGACCACCACATACCGCCCCGCGTCCCGCGTCAGGCGCATCCCTTCCGGCACGGCGGCGGCAACCCCGGTGGCTTCAATGGTTACATCCGCCCCGCGCCCATGGGTGAAGTCTAACACTGCCGCGCGCCGTTCCGCTTCGTTCAATCGGGAAATATCCAATACGGCATCCGCGCCCAACAGGGTAGCGGTCTCCAGACGGTGGGCGGGCGCACCAATCACAATCACCTGCCCCGCGCCGCGTAGTTGCGCCAGAATCGCCGCGTTTAAGCCAACGGGTCCGCTTCCTTGCACCACCACCGTATCGCCAAATTGGATCTCGCCCAGCGACACAGCATGAAGCGCAGTCGGAATGCCGCACCCCGCCGCCAGAAACGTTTGCCAGGGAAGGCTTTCGGGGAGGGTGATTACCTGTACCCCCGGACGTAGATAAATATGGTCTGCCCAGCCCCCCAACAACCCTTCATCGGCGGGGAGCGTAATTCCGTAAACTTTGCGTTGCGGGCAACGGGTGGTCGCTTTTGCCACCGTGCAATACCAACAGCGTCCGCAGGAACCATAGACATCCAAAAAGGTGACAATATCCCCATCGGTTAAGATGCGCCCGTCTACATCACGCACCTCGCCGCCCGTTGCCGCCACCGTTCCAACGCTGACATGCCCCGGGATAATCGGGTAAGGTACCCCCGCCAGCCGCCCGTGCCACAAATGCACGTCCGTCCCACACACCTCACTCCCCAGCGTTTTCAGCAATACTGCCCCTGCCTCCATCTCCGGCATGGCGTATTCACGTAGTTCCAGAGGCTGATTGGGGGTGGGCATGATGACGGCGTGGGGCATACTATTCTCCTAAAGGGGAAATAAAAGGACGCAAAACGTAATAAGCAAGACGCAAAATCTTCACTTAACCACCGTTGCGCCATCAGTTAGCGTTTCCTGCGTCCTGCGTCCTGCGTCAAGGGCGACCACAAGGGTACGCCCCTACAGTCATATCCTATTCTGTCTCCAATTCCCACACCTGCATTCCCTGATACCGCACCACTGCGCCTTCTGCGCCATCCCCTTCGCGGAAGAAAGAGGCAAGGCGGATACTGCCTTCTTCGGTGTTGCTGGAAACATTCAAATCGGCGGCTTGGGTTTCGTTCACCCAGAAACGGGCGCGATTGCCCGTTACCACGAGGGTCAACAGGTTCGTGCCGTTGGGGGAGATATTAAAACTGTCGGGCAGGGTTCCGGTGGCAATCGGGTCTACTTCGGTATCATCCACATACCAGTAGAGGAACCATGTGCGTTGGTTGGTTAAAACCAGACGATACTGTTCCCCCAAACTTTGTTCGCGGAAAATAATCCCGTAGCTCCATGAGGTGGAGGCTTCATCGGGGTTTTGCATCGTCACCATCGTGACGAAATTCT
>CBKYSX010000466.1:0-4193 GCA_966690745.1 uncultured Ardenticatenales bacterium | reverse complement strand
AGTAGTCGCATCATCGCTAAAGACGGGCGAACCTTGTACACGGAAGGAACGGTAAGTTTCCGGCTAACCGCGCAGGGCAGACACGAATCGCAAGCTATCTTCCGCGATGTCACGGCACGGCATTATGCCGAGCAACAATTCCGAGAAGAAAGTGACCGCTATCGTCTGGTCGTAAGAAGCCTCCCTAATACTGTGTTGATGTTATTTGACCATGAGTTGTGTTATCGGCTTGTGGAAGGAAATACACTCAACCTTGTCGGGCTTTCACGGGAATATTTAGAAGGCAAAACCCTTTACGAAGCCCTCCCTGCTGACGAAGTAGCTCAATTGGAGCCGATTTATCGGCGCACACTAGCAGGGGAAGCCATTGAATTTCCGTTAAATTACCGCAACCGTTCCTACGAAATCCAATTTCAACCGATATATGAAGGGGATGTCGTTACTTTAGGAATGATTGTTGCTTTGGATGTCACCGAGCGGCTTACCGCTGAAAAAGAGCGTATTGAGAGTGAGGCACGGTATCGGCTTGTCGCCGAAAATATACCGGATGCGGCTATTTTTCTCTTTGACCATGATTTACGATTTATGGTCGCTTCCGGTCCGGCATTGGCGCAACGCACCTTTGATGAAATGCCTGTTGAAGGACAAACGTTATGGGATGCCATGCCTCAAGAACGTGCGGATCGTCTTGCAACCATTTATAAAGCCACCCTCCGCGGCGAAAAATCAGAACATGATTTAACCTTTGGCGAACGCACCTATAACGTGCGCTTTATTCCTGTACAAATTGATAATTCTATTATTGGAGGATTGGTTGTTGCACTTGATATTACCGAACGGGTACGCAACGAACAGCTACGGATTGAAAGCGAAGCACGATACCGTCTGGTCGCACAGAATATACCCGATAGTGCCGTCTATGTGTTTGATCGTGATTTTCGCTATCTTTTGGCAGAAGGACCTGCCCTTATAGCCCATAAAACCATCAGTCATCCTGTCGAAGGGCGCACGATTTGGGATGTTTTGCCCCCTGAACACGTCGAATTTTTATTACCCATTTACCAAGCCACATTGGGGGGCGCACACACTGATTTTGAAATGTTCGCTGAAGACCGCTTTTATTCAGTTCATGCCAAACCAGTCGTTGTCGGCGAACAAATTATTGGTGGCTTACTCCTGTCCCACGATATTACCGAACGCAAACAAACTGAAGCCTCACTACGGCAAGCCAAAGAAACGGCAGAAGAAGCCACCCGCGCCAAAAGTGCCTTTCTGGCAAACATGAGCCACGAAATCCGTACCCCCTTAAACGCCATTGTGGGGGCAACGGGGCTTATGTTAAATACGGAACTGACAGATAAACAAAAAGAATATGCCAATATCGTACGGGTCAGCAGTGATAGCCTGTTGGCATTGGTCAGTGATATTCTGGATTTCTCCAAAATTGAGGCTGAAAAGCTGGAATTAGAAGAGCGTCCCTTTGATTTAAGAAGCTGTGTAGAAGAAACGTTGGAATTACTTCAACCTCAAGCCGCTACGAAGCATTTGGATCTTATGTACACCATGGAGGCAACCGCCCCTGAATGGGTGATAGGTGACAAAAACAGGGTGCGTCAAATTTTGATGAACTTGTTGAGCAATGCGGTGAAGTTCACCTATCAAGGGGATGTTCAGGTAAACATCGCCAGTCATGTAGACGAACAAGGTTCTCATTATCTGGATGTTGCTGTTCAAGACACCGGCATCGGGATTAACTCCGAACAAGATTCACTGATTTTTGAAGCTTTCATGCAGGCGGATTCCTCTACAACACGTCGTCATGGAGGCACAGGGTTGGGCTTAGCCATTTGTAAACGGCTTACGGAGCTCATGGGGGGCAATATTTGGTTTGAAAGTACCCCAAATGTTGGTTCAACCTTCCATGTTACCCTGCAATTACCCCCTGCCTCGCCCTATCCGTTACCGTTTCCGATGGATGAAGATGCTACCCTAGTTGGGAAACGAATTCTGATCGTGGTTGCCAATCCCACAGTACGTCAACTGATAGCCCAACAAACCCGAACCTGGGGAATGCGCCCGTTGGTATCCGCATTGGAACAAACGGCATTGGCATTTTTACGCCAACCCCATCCTCCCTTTGACATGGTATTGTGGGATGAAAATATCTCCAATCATCCTGATAATCCCCTGTTCCAGATCATTCAGAATCGTGCCGAGCATTATCAGATTCCGGTCGTGCTGTTAGGTACAGGATATCCCACTTTGCCGGAGAAAATGGTTTCACACACCGCCCATCTACAGAAACCCTTTAAGCCGGGACGATTTTATGAAATCCTGACCAATCTGGTTAATGGAGTTGCATTAACAGGGGGACACGAACGGGGAAATTATTTATTGGATGCGACTCTGGGGCAACGCTTTCCACTCGATATTTTGTTGGCAGAAGATAATCTTGTAAACCAACGGGTCACTCTGGCGATTCTGGAGCGATTGGGATATCAAGCCAAATTGGTTGCCGATGGGCGCGAAGCATTGGAAGCCACCCGTCATTTCTCTTTTGATGTGATTTTGATGGATGTACAGATGCCGGTATTAAGCGGATTAGAAGCCACCCAACTGATTCGGCGCATGGGAGACCGCATCTCGCAACCTTTTATCATTGCGCTAACTGCCAATGCTATGCAAGGGGACCGTGAACAATATCTGGCGGCAGGGATGGATGCCTATCTGAGCAAACCCCTTGATATTTCCGCACTGCAAAGTACTCTCCAAAAAGCGGCTGAACAAAAACAAAGCCGTGCCGCCCGCAGTGTGATGGATAAGAAATCCCAAAAAGTTCATCCTGTGCTGGATCGTGCCGTGCTGATACAACTTAGCCAAATTGTCGGGGATACCCTATTTGAACCTGTCGCCACCGTGATTGAACTGTTCTTAGAAGAAGCCCCCCATTACGTAAAAGCGTTACAACAAGCCGTCGCCGCGCCCGATCTGAACCGCTCTATTGAGGTTGCTCATACCCTTAAATCCAGCAGTGCCGCACTTGGCGGTATGGCATTTTCGGCGCGATGTGCCTCTATTGAAGCACACGCACGCGCCGGGCGACTTATGGAAGCCTCGCTGGCAGTCAGTCGTTTAACGGATGAATATCAGATTTTATCGGCGGCACTGCTGGCATGGCGGCGGGATGCCCTGAAAAACCCCTAATCAAATGAACTCGCTGTATCATTTGCTCACAAACGAAGAGATCAGACAAAGCCCACAAAAATCCGGTTCCTTGAGCCATGTTACAGCGATGGTGCTGACATTGGTTGAAGCCGCTTTAACCTACAGCCACAGGGGGCTTCTGTATCTATCTGCCCCTATTGAGATAGTTCAAAAAATTCAACCACCAGGGGTTGGAAGCACATCCCTCCGACTGCGCCTTGCCGAAACAGCCGCCCCGGAAACGGAATGGAGCCTGTTCATTTATAGCGACAGCGTAGCAGTCGTTATGAGTATTGCCCCCGATCATGAAGACAAAAAGCTCCGCGTTGTATGGAGCTTTGACCACGACTTGGTTTATCGCCTCTTTTTAAACACCTACTTTGAAGAAGATATTGTTTCTTATATAGATACGATATCGCCCGGTTTGAACCCTCAAATGATGAACAATATTTTTTCAAAATGGTCGGATAATGACTATCAATTGGCGCAACTGTTAGAAGATGAAGCATTAGGTTGGGATGTTCTTTATATTTTTGAACATGATGCCAATGACCCCCGGCAAGGTAAGTTTCAACTGCGTAACGCAAGCAAAAGCTATCGCTTCGGCTATACCCTTAAATCGTTGAATGAATCAGGATGGCAGAAGGTCGTTCACCCTGAAGATTTACCGATGATGCTTAAAGAGATGGCACGGACCTTGGCAGGTGAAACTGTCGAGTCCACCTATCGGCTTGTTACTCCCGAGCAAGAAATCGTCTGGGTCTACCATTTAAATCGCCCCCAATGGGACAAGGAAGGCAAAAGAGTAGCACGAAGTTACGGGTATATGCGCGATATTACCGAGCAGAAAGAGGCAGAACAATATCTCTTTGAATCGGAACAACGCTACCGTGACCTTTTCGAGAATGCCCCTGTTATGTATGTATTGGTGGAAAATCGAAACGGGTATCCTTACATCGCTGATTGTAATCAGACCTTTTTGAAGACAT
>CBKYSX010000465.1:0-4196 GCA_966690745.1 uncultured Ardenticatenales bacterium | reverse complement strand
TCGGGGATTTGGTGGGGGTTGTGTTGCCGGGGGAAGATGAATTCCTGCCCGTATCCGGGTATGTAAGGGTACGGAGTGCGAACCCCGCCGCCGCCAAACCGGGCATCGAAAATCTGGTCGGGGCATTGGTAGCAGGTGGCGGAGAATCGCCCTTTGTCCCCGAAATGATTGATGGGGTTGAATGGATGGTGTTGCCCGACCCCTCCGGTTCCGATGGTTCCTTTGCCGGATACGCCTTCATTGAAGATGATGTGATTATTGCGTTGGGGGCACCCGCCATTGAGGAAACGGGCGAACGGGGCAATGCCCTATTGGACAGTGCGACCTATCAAGCCGCCACGCAAGGATTGCCTGAAAGCAATACAGGCGTGTTCTATGTTAACCTGCAAGAGGCGTTTGCAATGGTGGATGAAATGTCACCAGGGATGTTAGACCGTGAAACACAACAACGGCTTGCGCCGTTTGTCGCCATCGCAGGGGCACGGGAAGCCGGTTTGCCTGATGACGGCATCCTACGCGGCGAATTATTTATTTATATCGTCGCGCCGGAAACGGAATAAGTTACATAGTGCGTGGTGCATATTGCATAAACGACAATGCCCTTGCCGTATTTTATGCAATATGCACTATGCAATACGCACTTTCTCATGCACTACGCTTACGCCTTTGAACTCTATTTCGATGCGACTACCGATGCCGCCGTTCGCGGGGTTCATCAGGCATTGGCAAGTGCTACTATCGGGGATAGCTTTACTCACGATGAATTTCACCCGCATATTTCCCTCACCGTAGGGCAGGATGTGGATGTGGAGGCAAGTCTTCCTGTTTTAGAAGCCTTTGCCTCCGCTACTCCCGCTTTTCCTGTCACCCTTTCCTATCTCGGTATCTTCACCCCCGGCGACCATGCCATTTTGTATCTGGGAGTCACCGTTACCTCTGCCCTTTTAGAACTCCATCGTACCTTCACGGCACAGATGGCTCCCCTGATGGGGGAATTATGGGCATATTACAGCGAAGGGGTCTGGGTTCCGCATTGTACATTGGCGATGGGGGTCCGCCGTGCCGATATGTCTGCCGCCATCGTGCTCGCAGAGGCTATCAATCTCCCTGTGATAGCGCGGGTCGAAAGCGTTGCGCTTGTGCGTGTCACCCGGCACGGCGGCGACCTGGTGGCGCGGTTTCCGTTGGCATCCACCTCCCAAAACGGCTAGGGCATATTGCCTGAAGGCATAGGTGTGACCGTCGCTCCTATCCGTTATACTCCCCGTTGGATGTTTTCCTATCCTTACCCACAACGGAGAGCCGCCCCCCATGAGTATTGTTCTACAACTTCATTCCCTCAATCGCTGGTTGATTATCATCGTGGCAGTGCTGACGGTAACGCGGTTGTGTTTTTTGTGGATACGGAAAGGCGATATGGGAACCAACGATCTTCGTCTGGTTAACGCTTTTAATGGTTTACTGGGTATTCAGATGGTTCTGGGGTTGGTCTATCTGGTGTGGGCGGGGATTGTCGGGTGGAGCTTGCCTGTTTTTCGTTTAATTCATGCCGGAATCATGCTGGCGGCAATTACGGTAGGGGGATTGCCCGAACGATGGCATAAAGCGCAATCACCCCATGTGGTACGGAATAGTTTGCTTGCGGTGATCGGTACGCTGGTGTTGATTTACATCGGAGTCGCCTCCTTGCCGGGGGGCTGGGCACGGTAAGGCTGTTTTACCCTGTAAAAGTTGACGATAACGGTAAAACGTGTTATAAAGTGACCCTGGAAATTGCCCTTTGTGGCTTTTTTTGTATTGGAAGCCAATCCAAGCAGAAATCCGGCAGTGTAAAATCCAATCGGGGTGGTGCATTCCCATTACAATCTATCCTATAAGATTGTCCCGCACCTACACCCAAACGTACGAAAGGTGAGGCGTCTATCAGTTCTCAAGGTTATCGCATCAACGAGCGCATTCGGATTCGCGAAGTCCGGTTGATTGATGAAACTGGAAATAATCTCGGTGTCATGCCGACGCAAAAAGCGCGGGAATACGCGGACAGCAAGGGGCTGGACTTGGTTGAAGTCGCGCCCGATGCCCGCCCGCCCGTCTGCCGGATCATGGATTATGGAAAATTCATGTACGAGCAGACCAAAAAAGAGCGTCAGGCAAAGAAAGCCCAAAAACAAGTTGAAATTAAAGGGATTCGGATTCGACCCGACACCGATATGTATCATATCGGATTTAAGGTGAAGAATGCCCGAAGTTTCTTGATGAAGGGCAACAAAGTTCGGATTATTTGCCAGTTCCGGGGACGGGAACGCAGTCACCCCGAAATCGCCCGCCAGACGATGAAAGAAATCGCAGAGATGTTGGCGGATATTGCGGTGATTGAAGTCCATCCCAGCTTTGAAGGACGGAACATGACGATGGTGTTCGGACCGAATACCACTGTTATTGAAAAACTTGAAAAGCAAGCCGCTCGTGAAAAAGCCGCCGCCGCGAAAGCCGCCTTGGCAGGTGGAACTGTTGCAACAGCCCCAGCCGCGCAAGCCTCCGACACGGCGGAACCTGACGACGAAGAAGAAGAGGACATTCTCGAAGAGGACGAAGATTTCGACGACGATGATGACTTTGAGGATGATGACGACTTCGACGACGAAGGCGAAGAAGACGAAACCGAGGACGAAGAATAGCGTCACCCAAACGACCGTAGATAAGGATGGTTGTGGCGCACCATGCCACAGCCATCTTTTATTGACCTTATCCGGTAGGGTTTAAGACGGATGAGGATTGTTAAAGGAGTTCCCATGCCTAAGATGAAGACCCACAAGGTCACGCAGAAACGCTTTAAGGTCACAGGGACCGGCAAGCTGATGCGAACCCATATCGGCAAGAGCCACCTGCGCCGCCGCAAACGCAAAGCGACGGGTCGCTCGTTCGACAAATACGAACCGGTTACGAATAAGGCATTTGCCAATCGTATTAAGAAACTGGCTCCGTATCTGAAGTAAGTTGCATCTTGCATAGTTCATAATGCATAAATGGCTGTATGTCGTTATGCAAGATGCACTATGAAATATGCAGTCGTTCCTATTTCGTCCTGTTCCAAGGCACGCAAGATTATTTTCATAAACTTGCCCTCCACGCCTCCATAACGGACGACACCCTTTCCTTCTTTTTGCTCTTCTTTCGAGAGTGAAAAAGAATCACAAACCCATTCAAGATGGAGGAGTACACACTCTATGGCTCGTGTTAAGGGCGGCTTTGTAACGCGCCGCCGTCACAACAAAATTTTGCGTATGGCGCGGGGTTTCCGCCAAATGCGCTCGGCACGGCTCCGTGCCGCGACCGAACAAGTCACACATTCGCTTAAATATCAAACCCGTTCCCGCAAGCTGAAAAAGCGTGATTTCCGCAAACTTTGGATTATGCGGATTAACGCGGCGGCACGTCTGCACGGGTTGTCTTACAGCCGCTTGATTCACCACTTGAAGCAAACCGGCATCGAATTGAACCGCAAAATGTTGGCGGAACTCGCGGTACGCGACCCCAACGCTTTTGGTGCTATCGTCAAGGCGGCAACCGCGTAAGCGACTGTTTTTGATTTAGATATAAAAAGGGCAGAATCCTTCATCGGATTCTGCCCTTTTTTTGTGAAGAGGGGAGAAAGGAGAGGATAGAGCGATGTTTAAAAACCCTCTCTCCTCTCCCCCTCTCCGCTCTCCTCTCTATGATTACCTCCGCCCAAAATCCAAAACTCAAACTTGCCCGCGCCCTGCAAAAACGGCGGGAGCGGGAACGGGAAGGCAAGCTCTTCATCGAAGGGGTGCGGTTGGTGCAAGATGCACTGGCGGCTGGCATTGCCCCCGACCTGCTTTTTTACACCCCTGCCGCTACCGAAAACGTAGAGAGCGTTGCCATGATACAGGCGTGGGAATCGGTGGCATGGGAGCTATCCCCCGACTTAATGGCGGGCATTAGCGAAACGGTAACGCCGCAGGGGATTGCCGCGATTGTGCCGTTGCCCCGCCTGGCATGGGCGGAACAACCAACGCTGTTGGTCATCGCCGATCAGGTACGCGATCCCGGCAATTTGGGAACGCTGTTGCGGAGTGCGGCAGGCGCAGGAGCCGATGGTATAATTCTGCCGGGCGGCACGGTAGATGTGTGGAGCGAAAAGGTGTTACGTGCCGGAATGGGTGCCCATTTTC
>CBKYSX010000464.1:0-4201 GCA_966690745.1 uncultured Ardenticatenales bacterium | reverse complement strand
ACCTCCCTCCACCTACTAACCACGCAACCCCATGATCCGGCACAGCGAAAGCGGGCTTTTCTGAAAAACCCGCTTTCTTTCACAATTCTTTTTATTGCTCTGTTCCTCTTTTTGGGAATGGCAACCCCCGCCCACGCGCAAGAACCTATTACGGCTTCCGCGACTGCCGAACTGGTGTCGGAACCACCGCGCCGCGTGAATTTTTCCGTGCAAGCCAGTAGCACGGCGGGGGATATTGTTGAAGCACGGATTTATTTCCAGCCCGTTGGTTCCGGGGCGCGGATTTCGGAACCGTTGGAAGTCAGCCCGTCGTCGTTGATTTCATTGACGCATGAATGGAATATGCAATCCAACGGGATTCCCCCCGGTACACAGGTGGAATACTTCTGGCGGCTCAGCGACAGCGCCGGAAACAGTTTTGACACCCCCGCTCAAACCATCACCCCGCTTGACCCCCGTTTTGACTGGCAAACGCTGGAAGATGAAGAGCTGGCGATTTCGTGGTATGACGGAAGCGCGGCATGGGGACAAGAGATGTTTGATACGGGCAAAACCGCGCTTGCTCAATTGGAAGGGGAATTGGGGGCTGAAATCACAAGTCAGGTACGGTTGGTTGCCTATAGCCGCGAAAGTGATTTCCGGGGGGCATTCCCGCCCCAGCAGGATTGGATTGGCGGGCAAGCCTTCCCTGATTTGGGCGTAACCGTGCAAATTATTGGCGAAGGGGAACAGAATTGGATGGAAACCGTTCTGTTCCATGAATTGAGCCATCTGGTATTTGCACAGGCAACCGAAGGGGCATTGGTCAACCCGCCGTCATGGTTGGATGAAGGGTTGGCAATGTACAACGAACCGGGTGAAGGGCGCGGCAGTGCGGGAACAATAGAACGTGCCGCCGAACAGGATGAATTGCTTCCCTTCTCCCGCTTGCAGGGCAACTTTGGCGCGGATGGACGCGAGGTTGGCATTGCCTATGCTCAGAGTGAAATGATTGTCACCTATCTGATTGAGGATTGCGGGCAAGAGGGGTTTAAGGCAGTCATTGACAATCTGGTTGCCGATATGACGATGGATGAGGCACTCACTGCCGCCTGTGGGTATGACAGTATAACCCTGTTTAATTCATGGCGTGCCACCCTGCCCAATGCCCCCGAACCGGAAACCATCAACCCGCCCGATGATAGCAATAATACTACCACCCCCGACGATAGCGACCCGCTCCCCGATAGCAACGATAGTTCCGTGACGGAAACGAGCGATACGGATGACTCGCAACGGGTTCGCACCTTTATCGGGGTCGTGGTTGTGCTGGGTGCCTGTTTGATGGTACTGTTCGGAACGGGGATTGTCTTTGTCCTCTTTAAGGTGATGAACCCGCAACGCCGCGCCTAACGCTATCTCTGAGAATAAAAACAGGGAGTACCATGAGTATGGTACTCCCTGTTTTTTTGTGGTTGCCTGTGCCAACTGCGTAACTCTTAATCGCTTAAAAATGACCTATTTTTGACCTGAAATGGGGGTTGGTCTACTAATAATCGGGACGAATTACCCTTGATTTCTACCTACCTTATAACTATCCTAGTATTAAGGTACTATCCAATACATCATCCCCTCTTCACATGACAGCACCTCACCATGCCGTTCCCCTCTGAGGAATGCGTCCACTCCCCGGCACGGCACGCCAGTTGTATTTTCCACTTAATACTCTGTCAACAAAAGAAGTAAGCAACAACTTTCTGTAAATTGTTGCTTATCTGTATGGCTGACTGCCCAATTTTATGGTGCTACGGGAGGTAGACACATGAAATACCGCTTTTTACCATCACCGCAAAGAATGAGGATGGTCCTTGTTCTAGGCATGCTTTTCGTTTTAACTGTTGGCTTTGCATCCTTCGCCTTTGCAACCTTACCGGGAAGCACCTTCAACGCGGGGGATGCCAACCTGATATTGGATGGCACTCCTACCGATGTCAGGGACTGGGCAAATGTTTCCTTTTTGCCAAAAGCCGACTTACCGACGGGGCAGACCGATAATTCTTTCACCGAAGGCACCAAAGAAGACACGTTGGTTCCTACTATCGAATTTGGTTCTATTCCTCCGAACAAAAGTGACCTGCTCTGGTTCTACAACTACGCGGAGCGAATTGGCAACAACTGGTATCTGAACCTCGCATGGGTGCGCGTCCAGGACCCCAGTGGCACAACCAACATGGATTTTGAATTTAACCAGTCGGAGGTCCTGAGCAGTAATGGCATAACCTTTGTGCGAACCGCAGGGGATATTTTGATTAAATATGACCTCTCCAACGGTGGTACCAACCCGACAATGGGCTATCATCGTTGGGTGGTGGCGGGGGCATGTGAAGCGAACGGAACACGCCCGCCCTGTTGGGGTCCCGTCCAGCCAATAGACAATCAGAACTTTGAAGCCTCCATCAATCTGGTTGCGGTTGCCGACCCCGTAGCGGGCACTTCTTGGTCGCCACGCACCTTTGGCGAAGCCGCAATTAACCTGACCGGGCTGGGAATTCTGCCTACTACAGATGGTCCGCCTTGCCTTCGCTTCTCCAGTGCCTTTGTCAAAAGCCGCTCCTCGGACTCCTTTACTGCGGTAATCAAAGATTTTATTGCACCCGTCCCCACCGAAATCGGCAATTGCCCGACGGTATAATGAAAAGGAGTTCATTATGAAATCTCAAATTCAACCACGCCGGATGGCACTTATCAGTGGGTTTTTTAGCCTAACGTTAGCGTTGTTGCTTTTTGGCGTACTGCCAACGGTCTATGCCGACCCGAACGCCCCAACGATTACGGTAGCCCATACCAGCGTCAACAACGGCAATAGCACACCCTCTTGCGGTCAGCATTTCCAAAACGGGTTGGCGGGCACTCCCTATCTTTTCCCGCAATACCGGTATGGCAAACCGGCGGTATTGAATGGAAATAATGCTTGCCCTACCCAGGTCTTTAACGTGGACAATAACGGGTATAACGATCAAAGCGGCTTGGGCATTGACCCTGCCCCCGATGTGCCTGACCTTACCGGGTGTACCCAAGCACTGACTTTTACGGTGGGAGCTGTATGGCATTTCAACAATTCATTGTGGGGTGGCACATTATTACCCCAGCCAATGACAAGCAGTGTCTGGGCGGTCAATTATGCAGGGCAGGATCAGGGGGATATATCAGGAACACTTAATTATGCTTACACCCTTGATGAAACCCTTAACAACCCGACCGGGTGGCCCGGCACTTGCCCGTATCAAAGTCCGGCTGGTGTCAATAACAATGGGTGTGCTGATGGGGTCACCGTATCGGTTAACGGGACCTTCCAAATATTAGGAGTTCCCGCCACCTGTTCCCTCGAAACGATTGGGTTTGAATTGGTGCCGAGCGCAAACCCCTGCCCCGCCGTTCCCACCAACGCGAATCCTTCGGCAATCTTTGTAAGCGGCGAACGTGCAGATAATAAAGCCTGTTTGTATGTGAAGGTACGTCCGCCGCTTGCTATCGAACTTGCCTCTTTTGATGCCGTGACAGAAGGGGACTATGTTCGTGCGCTCTGGGAAACCCATTCTGAAATAGATACCCTCGGCTTTAATATCTGGCGCGGCACCAGTTTTAACGACCGTGTGAAGGTCAATACTGACCTCATTATGTCCCAATCGCCCGGCGGTGGCGGAGGTGCCTCCTATAACTGGTTGGATACGACGGTACCGGGGCAGGGGTCTTACTTCTACTGGTTGGAAGATGTTGCCATGAACGGAGTCACTACCTTCCACGGACCTGTCGAAGTTACGTTCAACACCCCAACGGCAGTGACGGTTTCCGATTTAGAGAGTCGGGCGATACCGACCGGGGGTGGGCTTCTTACCTACGTGGTGATGGGCGTGTTGGTGTTGGGGGTTGTGCTGAATGCACGACGGATAGGCCGCACGTAATCCGAAGAGCAACGGAACCTTTAAGAAGGATGGTGAGCCAAACTCACCGTCCTTTTTTATCGGTGTGCATATAATGAAGCCTGCCCGCACAGTGAAGTCGGGATTCTACAGGGGAGGTACCCCCCCAACAAAGGCAATGATTATTGTTTTGAACGGACCCCTTGGCCTTGGCAAAAGCACGACGGCGTGGGCGTTCAACGAACGATTGGAACGTTCGGTGCTGCTGGATATGGACTATATCGCGGCGATTCATCCCTTCA
>CBKYSX010000463.1:0-4215 GCA_966690745.1 uncultured Ardenticatenales bacterium | reverse complement strand
ACATCCCCGGCATACCGTGTCAGCGCTTCGGCAGGCTGGCATTGGTTAAACATCAAATCGTAAAACGCGATTACTGTTTCTTTGTTGTGTTGAAGTATATCAGACATACTGAATTCACAATCTGTTCGGGGACGTATTAGCAGAAACGGAGTTTTTAGAACTCCGTTTCTGCTACATGTGATTCTACTTTTCCCGGTCAGGGATGACCTCAACAACCCAATCTCCGTGATAAATCATGGCGTGGGCATTGTGTGATTTCAGGATTTGGATGATGCGTTCTCGTTGGGCTTCGTCGCCTGCCGCCACGGAAAGCACATTATGTCCCTGCTCCAATTCAGCGACTTTCTGGTAAAAATAGTCCTTCTCGTCGCCATAATTTTGCAGGGTCCGTGTCACCATCCCGACTACCCCGTGCTCCTCGCCTGACACGTCAATATTCTCGGCGGCGCGTTGCCCCTGGAAAATCACAACATCCCCTTCTGCGATTTTACCATCCCCTTTTAATGCCTCTACGGCGGCATCGGTATCTTCCTGGCTATTAATCACGGCAACAATCCGGTTACGCGGACTGCTTAAATACTCGTTGTCATACTCTATCGGAATTTCTTGTTTCATCTTCTTGTTCTCCATGTTCTTGTTTATAGACGATGCGGAAATAGTAGTTACACGGTCAAGAAAAACAAGTTATTTTTGTACTTGATGAAATTTACGGTTATTTGCATTGCGCTACAATTGCCGCAAAGGAGAAAGAGTCAACTATATGAAACATCGTGAGTTTCCCCCTCTCGGCGAGCTGACGGATATTGGCGGCTATCGTTTGCATTGGCATTCACAGGGGAGCGGTACGCCCACTGTCGTATTGGATGCGGGATTGGGCGGGAGTTCCGTCCTCTATACAGGGATTCAGCCCATGATTGCGGAGTTTACGACGGCATGGGCGTATGACCGTGCCGGATACGGCTGGAGCGACCCTGCGCCGCGTCATATTCCCCGTACCAGTCGCCAACTGGTACAAGAACTGCGTCTGTTGCTCAACAAAACCGGTTTCAAACCCCCCTATATCATGGTGGCAAATTCCTTCGGGGCGATTAATGTATTGCTTTATGCCGCCCTTCATCCTGAAGAGGTTGCGGGCATGGTGCTTATAGACCCCATTCATCATGAAATGTATGACCACATGCCCTATCTGCCTTCGACGCGGACGATTGCAAGACTTGGTAGGGTTCTACGACGGTTGGCACGATGGGGGGTTTTGTACTGGTTGGCTCCCCTGATTTGGGATTCGCTGATTCCTCATGTGGATAATCTGCCTCCCCACGCAAGTCAGGCACATCGTACCTTTATTACCCGTTCCAAAGGGTACTACGCATGGTGGCGTGAAGCGATGGCGGGGGAGGAAAGTTTAGGGCAATTGCGCCATGTAGGGTGCAATCTACGGGATATACCCTTTCTGGTGTTGTTCGGCGGCAAATTATGGTCGGATGAAGAACGTCATCCGTTCGTTACCCACAAAATGAAAGCGGATGCCCGTGCTCTTGGTTATGCACTGGCGCAAAGCTCAACACGGGGCGAATTGCGAATTGTCAAAGGGGCATACCACACGATGCAAGTAGACCACCCGCATATTGTGGTAGATGCGGTTCGCGAAGTGGTTGAAGCGGCGCGAGGGGTAGGGATGGAACCCTCGGCTACGCCATCAATATCGCTGATAGATGATATTGCGGCTTCTTAGGAGTATGAAGGGACGGACGGATTGGGGTCAAGGGATGATCTTTACAAATCCGTTTTCTCGACAACCCACCCCGTTTGCTCCGCCCATTCTTTAGCAAGGGTGGCGATGAGATTCACTATAGGGTCTTTGCCTTCGATATAAAAGATGTGGTCTTCTAGATGCCCGAAATACTCCGCCATTTTGTATTTCATTTCGGCGTAATGATGGGCAACTTTGGGGTGGTGGCGTAGATAATCGCGGAAGGTAAGCGCATATCGTTGGTTGGCGCGTCCATTGGCGCGAACGTGAATGTGGATGCGTCGTGCGCCCGCCCCTTGCCGAAAATAGGCTTTCTCCCAGTCGCGTTCGTTTTGGCTCCATTCAGGGCGTATCGTGTCTAAGATTCCAAAGTAGCCAAGTTCAAACCCCGCCGCCTCTACTTGTTCGCGCACCACATCAAATTGCTCAAAATCTCTCAGCGTCACCTGTATGTCAATCACATCTTTTGCCGCCAGCCCCGGAACCGATGTAGAGCCGATATGGTCAATTCGCAGAGCGAGGTCGCCTAATGTTGTCCGCAGTCGCCTTCCGATGGTTAAAAATTCGTCCCGCCAACGGGCTTGATAGGGAATCACTTGAATCACAAATCGGATTCTCCCCCACCCCACCCCGTCCGTTCCGCCCATTCCTCCGCCTGCGCGATGATAATATCCACCACCGGGTCTTTAATTTCCACATAGGGGGTAATGTCATCCAGGTATTTCGCCAGTTGCATCTTTACGGCGGCATACCCGGCAGAAACCTTCGGCGCGGCGCGGAGAAAATCGCGGAAGAGCAGGGCATACCGTTGGTTGGCGCGTCCTTGTGCGCGAATATGCAGATTGACACGCCGTTGCCCTGCGCCTTCCCGGAAAAAGGCTTTTTCCCATTCCCTATCCGTGGTGTCCCATCCGGCGGGTGCATGGTCATAAATCCCAAAAAACCGAAATTCAAACCCTGCCCCTTCCAAGCACTTTCTGATTTCATCCAGGTGCTCAAAATTAGGGAGGGTTACTTGAACATCAATAATGTCTTTGGCGGCAAGGTCGGGCACTGATGTAGAGCCGATATGGTCAACGCGCAGGGCGAGGTCGCTCAATGCGGCGCGAATCCGCCCACCGATTTCTAAAAACTCGTCACGCCAACGGGGTTGGTAGGGGATAATTTCGATCATAAAGGCTCCAATTGTCTATAAAAGCGATTCAGTAGGCAGAATAGCGGTGGTCGTGCTTTATGCACTATGCAACATGCACTATGTTTTTACCCTTCCGCCTGTCTATCGCCTTCCAAATCTGCCAGATAGCGGAGTAGGTCGGAGGCGGTAATTAAGCCGATAAGAGTATCGGTCCCCTGCGAATCATATTCCACTACAGGCAATCCTGTGACTTTGTGTGCCACCAATCGCCGCGCCGCCTCACCTATGGTGGCGTTCGGTCCAATCACGGGGAAATCATCTTCCATCAAATTCCCGATTTGGATTTGGGCAAGGGCATGGCGAATATCCTCTTCGTTGTCGGCAAAAAGGACACTTTGTAACGCCGCTTCAATTTCGCGGTTGGTAAGGATGCCGACCAGTTTACCGGTATCCGTATCCAAGACGGGCAAATGGCGTACCCCGAATTCCTCCAACAACGCAACAGCCGACACCAACCCCTGTTGCGGGGCAATTGTAATCACATCGGTGGTCATCAAATCGGAGACGCGCATCGTTGAACATCCTCCTTCGGAATGATGAATATGGAAACGTACTCTGGGGTTGTTCTGGTATAACTAACTTTATTCCCCCTCTACATACTTTACTTCATGTGCCTCGGTGATTTCAACCCATTCAATACCATTGATTTGCCCGTTCAATATATTGGTAGGCAAATCATCTTCCCGTTCTTCGTTGCGTTCTAACAAGAGCGAACGGGGCAATTGGAAGGCGACAAGGGTTGTTTTCGCGCCGTAATCCCGCGCAATCCCTAATAATTTATCCCGATGGATACGGCGAATACTGGTTGCATCCCATACGACTTTCTTACCTTCCCGCAACAACCCCTTCAGGTGCTCCCGCGCCGCCTGTACAACCGCACTATTGCGAGATTGGTCGGCGCGTTTTCCCGCCAAATGGGTGCGCCATTCATCCAATGAGATCAATTCGTAATCCGGAAGATGGGTGGCAATCCATGTACTCTTCCCCGCCCCGCCGGGGGCAACGGTCAGCACCAGTTCGCCGTAAGTATCCCGATACTGATAGGAAATCGCAATCGCCTCATAAGGGGTAAAAATAAGCCCCGCTTCGTAATCCTCAATGGCTCTTGCCACCACAAACTCACGGGTATCAGGGGCATAATTGGAGAGTTCCTCATGAATAATAGTACGCCACCCGGCATACGGGTCACGGTTGCCCCATACCCCGTACTCTTCACAAAAAAGGCGGAATAGTTCAAGGCTATGCAGATGAGTATCGCCATCGGGTGTCA
>CBKYSX010000462.1:0-4223 GCA_966690745.1 uncultured Ardenticatenales bacterium | reverse complement strand
CTTCCCTGCACCTGCACACTATAGACCACCCGATCCCCCGCCGGACTGATACGAAAGTTAATCACCCGTTGGGTCGCGAGCAGATTGAAGTTCAATTTCGTAGCTGGCACGCCTCCGGCGGTGGGCATCATCCATAAATTCTCTTTGGTACTGCCCAACTCCCGCGCCATAAACACCACCACGGGAATCACCGGATTGATTTGGAAGAACGGCGCGTTGCCGGTGGTCGGTTCCGGGGTCGGATTGAGTTTCACGCTACTGCCCCCCGCCATCGGTACGCTGAACAGTTCCCCCAATCCGTCAACCTCTTGATCGGCAGTATAAACCACACGATTGCTCAAGGGGTCTATCGCATAATTGATGACATCACCCCCCGCCGGCATCGGCGGCATCAGTTTGATGGGTGTACCCCCGGTGATAGGAAGGCTCCATAATTCAAAGACATCGTTCGTTTCTTGATCGCTGTTATAGACAACATAGAGATTATCCGGGTCAATCCGTAGGTTTTGAACATTCCCACCCGACGGTAATTCCGCATTCAATTTAATGGCGGGACCCCCGCCAATCGGAACCCGATAAAGTTCTTTGCGATTATCCACCTCTTGATCGGCGATGTAAATCACAAATTGGCTGTCGGGGGTAATGGAAAAGCGGTCAATATCCCCATCCTGCACCAACGGCGGGTTGAGTTTAACCGGGGTCGTTCCGCTAATGGGAATGCTATACAATTCGTCTACATCGTCTGTGTCAATATCCGCCTGATAGACCACAAATTGGGAATCGGGACTCAGTTCGTAATCCAGTCCACTCACATGGGCGGGCAAAAGCCCGGTCAGGCTATACCAATCGGCACGGGCGGGCAGAGTGAACCCGGCATTGACTGCCAGTAAAATTCCCATTAACAAGACAGCCATAACAATTTGGCGGGCAGGGACGTTCTTTTCCATGATACAGACCTCCATAGCACTAGGGTGTATACAAAATTCACCTTAGCAGATGGGTCTGAACAAACTCTGAGGAACCATCATGCCGAACGCCCGTAACCACCCCATTCCTTAGATACTTTCGCTTTCTGCTTTCTGTACAAGCAAAGTAAAATTTACCTATCCCCCCTGGTTAGGATGGCTTTGTAGTGCTTCCTTCATCTGTTGACGCATCCCCTGTGCTATCCATTTCGCTCTTCGGTCGGTTCGAGGCACGCATGGATGGCGTACCGTTGGGCGGCTTCGACTATAACAAAGTTCGTGCATTGCTGGCGTATCTGGCAGTGGAGCATAAACAGCCCCACACCCGCGCCTTCCTGTGCGCCCTGCTCTGGCCCGACCTCAGCGAAAATGCCGCCCGCCAGAATCTCAGTCAGGCACTCACCCGATTGCGGCAGGTATTGGGCGATAAACAGGCGGAAACCCCCTATCTGCTCGCAACCACCGATACTGTACAATTGAACCCCGCCGCCCGATGGCAGGTGGATGTTCATACTTTTTCAGAGCGTATCACAACCGCAGAACGGCATCCGCATCGGGCGTGGCATCTCTGTACGGTCTGTGCTACTGGCTTACAAGAAGCCGTTGCCTGCTACGAAGGGGATTTTCTGGCGCACTTTTATTTAAGTGATAGTGTCCCCTTTGAAGAATGGGCGCTGCCTCTGCGCCAACGTCTGCGCGGACGAATGTTGAGCGTGTTGGAACGGTTGGTGCGTTATGCCGAATGGCACGGGTATTTTGGCTCTGCGATTGAAAACGCGCACCGTCAGATAGCATTAGAACCCCTGCGCGACCATGCCCACCGCGAATTGATGCGGTTGCTGGCATTAGGCGGACAACAAAGTGCCGCGCTTGCCCACTATGCTCATTTCTGCGCTTTGTTGGAAAGTGAGGTGGAAGCAGAGCCGGAACATGAAACTACCCTGCTCTATCAACAGATTTCAACAAGTCCGGCGAACCCTGCCCTACGAAGACTGGCTCCCCCCTATGTGGCTCTGCCAGCCCTGCCCACCCCGCTTATCGGGCGGGGACGGGAGATTGCGGCACTTCGGGAACGCTTGACCACCGGCATCACCCGTCTATTAACGGTGACAGGCGCACCGGGTATCGGCAAAACCCGCCTCGCTCTGGAATTAGCCCACGAATTACGTTTCGATTATGAAGATGGGGTTGTTTGGATTGAACTGGCGCCGATTTTAGAAGCGGAAGGAGTACCCGCCGCACTTGCCAACGGGTTGGTGGTAAAAGAGCAATCGCACCGTAGCCTTACCGATACCGTCATTGACCATGTGCGAACCCGCCATTGTTTGATTGTATTGGATAATTTTGAACAGGTACTGGAGGCGGGGGATTTCATTGCGCGTCTGTTAGAGCGTTGCCCTGATGTCGCCCTGTTGATTACCAGTCGTGCCCCGTTGCAACTCCGCACGGAGTTGCAATTTGCCTTAGAGCCTCTTGCCGTACCCGCCCTCACCGCTACGCCGGAGCAAATCGCAGAAACGGCGGCGGTGGAATTGTTCAAACAACGGGTGCAAGCCATTGACCCGACATGGCAACCCACCCCCGACACCCTCCCGGCGGTTGCCACCCTCTGCCGCAAAGTGGATGGACTGCCGCTTGCGATTGAACTGATCGCCCCCCGCCTAAAATCCCTTTCCGTGGTTGAAATCCTGCGGCATTTTGAATCGCCCCTCAATGCCGCCCCGCCGGGACCCCGCGATATGCCCCGCCGCCACCGCACCCTGCGAAGCGCGATTCAGTGGAGCTATGAACGACTGTCCGCGAATGAACAGGAAGTCTTTGGCTGTTTGGGCTTGTTTGCCGGAGGGTGTACCGTTGAAAGCGCACAGGCAGTGGCGGGCGATTCGGTAGAGGTCTTTCCCCTGTTGGAATCCTTGCACAATGCCAGCCTGCTCTATAGGCGGAGCGTCAACGGAACCACCCGCTTTCATCAATTGGAAACGATTAGCGACTATGCACGGGAGATGGTGGCGGCTGGCGGCAATGCCGAACAAGCCATTGCCCGTTTTGTCGGTTATTACCTCGCTATGGCAGATAAGGCGTATGTGGAACTTTTGGGCAAGGAACAGGCACACTGGAGCGCACAGATTGCCGCCGAGCATGACAATTTTCGCGCCGCCATGCGTCTGGCGTATCAGTATGACCATCGCGAGAGCCTTGTGCGAATCGCCACAGGCATCTGGCGGTTCTGGTGGCAACGGGGCAATTTGCATGAGGCGTTAGAATGGCTGGAAAAGGGGTTGGCACAGGCAGACCATGTGCCGGGCGGGGTACGGAGCCGCGCCCTCCGCGCCGCCGGGGTGATTGCGATGGGGTTGAATGATTATCCCCGCGCTCGCCGGATGTTGGAGGAGGCAATGGAAGCCGCCCTCGTCACCAACGATATTTACGACCACGGCAGTGCACGAACCAACCTCGGTATGGTATTGCGGGAGCAGGGGGAATTTGAAGCGGCGTGTGCGAACCTTGAGCAATCCGCCGCGCTCATGCGAACGTTAGCAGATCCCCGTTGGGTAAAGTTTCCGTTGATGATTCTGGCAAGTCTCTATGTTCGCATGGGTAGAATTGAAGAAGCCGGCACCCTGTATGAAGAATGTTTGCGCCTCAACCGTGATATAGGCGATACGGAAGGGACTGCCAACGCCCTCTTTGGGATTGGATCGGTTCTGGGGGCACGGGGGGACTATGACCTTGCACGGCAGTGGTGTGAGCAGGGGTTGGCGCTCTATCAGACCCTTAACCACCAATTTGGCTCGGCGTGGTGTTATGCCACATTGGGCGATATCGCCCGCATGGAAGGAACCCCTGCGTTCGCCTTATCTGCCTATCGTGCATCCCTACAGATTTGGATGGAACGGGGCGATTGGGTAAGTGGGGCGCGCATCATGGAAGGAATCGCGGCGGTTCTCGTACAGATCGGGTATATAGAGCAAGCCATCCAATTGCTGGGGGCGGCGGGGCGCATTTGTGACAATGCCAATGTCAAGCGCACCACACCTGAACAACTTGCCCATGAAGCCCTGATTGCAAGTTGCAGAGCTCTATTGGGAACTCAGAATTTTGAGAACGCATGGGACGCAGGGCAACGGTTGACTACGCAAAAGGCGTTTGAATTGGCGTTCTAAATTGTCCCATTCAGAGTTTATTCAGAGCCGCTTGTTAGAATAGGGGCGACCTATCCAACCATCAGGAGGTATCCCTATGTCCCGTCGTCCATTG